>NZ_PYHT01000028.1:0-82585 GCF_003023875.1 Nocardia sp. MDA0666 | reverse complement strand
TGAAGGAGAACCCCGGTGACCGACCCCGCTACGCCCGAGCCTTCGTCCGGCGAGGTGGGTGATGAGCAGGGTGCGCCCGCGGAGGCTGATCTCGAGATCGTGGCCCGCCAGCTCGGCCGTGAGCCACGCGGGGTGCTCGCGATCGCCTATCGCACGCCCGACGGCCGACCGGCGGTCGTGAAGACCGCGCCGCGCTTGCCCGACGGCACCCCGTTCCCCACGCTCTACTACCTCACCGATCCGCGCCTGACCGCCGAGGCGAGCCGGCAGGAGGCCGCCGGGCTGATGCGCGGGATGACCGAGCGCCTGGCCGCCGACCCGGTACTGGCCGCCGCCTACCGCGTCGCGCACGAGAGCTATCTGTCCGAGCGCGACGAAATCGAGTCGCTGGGAACGGATTTCAGCGGTGGCGGGATGCCGGAGCGGGTCAAATGCCTGCACGTGCTGATCGCGCATTCGCTGGCCAAGGGCCCGGGGTTGAATCCGCTCGGTGACGAGGCCGTCGCGCTGGCGGCCGATACGGGACTGCGCGGCACCGCGATTCCGCAGGACTGGCCGAAATACGAGCAGTATCAACCGAATACCGACGCAGGAGACAGTGATGAGTGACCGGGTTGCCGCCGTCGACTGCGGCACCAATTCCATCCGGCTCCTGATCGCCGACGTCGGCGCGGACGGCCACCTCACCGACGTGCACCGTGAGATGCGGATCGTGCGGCTCGGCAAGGGTGTGGACGCCACGGGTGAACTGAATCCGGAGGCGATCGAACGCACCCGCGTCGCCCTGCACGATTACGTCGACCGCATGATCGACGCCGGGGTGAGCCGGGTGCGCATGGTCGCCACCAGCGCCACCCGCGACGCCCGCAACCGCGACGACTTCTTCACCATGACCGGGGTGGAACTGGGCCGCGTCGTGCCCGGCGCCCAGGCCGAGGTGATCACCGGCGACGAGGAGGCGCGGCTCTCGTTCGCGGGCGCGGTCGGCGAATTGTCCAGTGCCGAAGGACCGTTCGTGGTTGTCGACCTCGGTGGCGGATCCACCGAGGTGGTGCTCGGCGACAGCTCCGGCGTGCAGGAGGCCTACTCGGCCGATATCGGCTGTGTGCGGATCACCGAACGCTGCCTGCACGGCAATCCGCCGACCGGCGAGGAGGTCGCGTCCGCGCGGTTCTTCGCCTCGCAGCAGCTGGCCCAGGCCTTCGGCGTGGTTCCGGTCGAGCGTGCCCGCACCTGGGTCGGCGTGGCCGGCACCATGACCACGATCGCCGCCGTCGCGCTGGACCTGCCCGAATATGATTCGGATCGGGTGCATCTGACCCGGCTCACGTTCGATCAGCTCCGCGAGGTCTGCCACCGCCTGATCGGGATGAACCACGACGAACGCGCCGCCCTCGGTCCCATGCATCCGGGCCGGGTCGACGTGATCGGCGGCGGTGCGGTGATCACCGAGGTGCTGGCCGACGAACTGGCGCGCCGGGCGGGGATCTCCGAGTTGATCGTGAGCGAGCACGACATTCTCGACGGTATCGCGCTGTCGATCGCTTGAGGGGCGGCAGCGCAGCGCTACCACACAGGTCCGGTCCCTCAAACGCGATCGGCACCTTCTGAGGGGCGGCTCCGACACCCCGCTTGATCGGCGATTCCCCCGATCGGCGTACCTCGTTGCTGGACAATTGCGTCTCATGAGCAGGGTGGAACCCGTCCCGGGAGAGCAGGCGTCGCCGGAGACGCGCACGATATTCGGCCATCCCATCGGGCTGGTCAACTTGTTCGGAGTGGAGCTGTGGGAACGGTTTTCGTTCTACGGCATGCTCACGATCCTCGGGTACTACCTGTACTACTCGGTGACAGACGGCGGGCTGGGGCTGGAGAAATCCACCGCGACGGGCATCGTCGGCGCCTACGGCGGGCTGGTGTATCTGTCGACCGTGCTCGGCGGCTGGCTGGCCGACCGGGTGCTCGGAATGGAGCGGACCGTCTTCTACGGCGGCGTCGTGGTGATGGCCGGACATATCGCGCTGGCGGTGCTGCCCGGACTGACCGGTGTCGGCGTGGGTCTGGTGCTCGTCGCGCTCGGCTCCGGCGCGTTGAAGGCCAATGCGTCCTCCCTGCTGGGCACGCTCTACGAGAAGGGTGACCCGCGCGCCGATGGCGGTTTCACGCTGTTCTATCTGGGTGTGAATCTGGGCGCGTTCGTCGGTCCGCTGATCACCGGGCTGCTGCAGACCCACCTCGGATTCCACTACGGATTCGGGGCGGCGGCGGTCGGCATGGCGCTCGGACTCACGCAGTACGTGATCTTCCGGCGCAATCTGGGTACCCACGGGCGGGAAGTGCCGAACCCGTTGCCGCGCAGCCAGATCGGGAAGACGATCGCCTTCGTGCTGGTCATCGCGGTGGTGGTCGCCCTCGCGATGTGGACCGGGCTGGTCCGGTTGTCGAATCTGTCGTGGGTAACCACCGGCGTGATCGCGGCGGTATCGATACTCTATTTCGGATTGATGTTGACCAGTCCGAAAGTGGTTGCGGTGGAACGAGTCCGAGTGCGGGCCTTCATACCGCTGTTCATCGCCAACGCCGTGTTCTGGTCGCTGTTCCAGCAGATCTTCACGGTGCTGGCCGTCTACTCCGACGAACGGATGAACTGGACGTTGTTCGGCTGGACGGCGCCGGCGAGCTGGATCGGCTCGGAGGAACCGATCTGGGTCATCGTGCTGTCGCCCTTGTTCGCGCTCATGTGGACCCGCCTGGGCACCCGAGCCCCGACCACCCCCCGAAAGTTCGCCTACGGCGTGATGGGGATGGGCGCATCGTTCCTCCTGTTCGTCCCTCTGGCCGGCTTCGACGACGCAACCGTTCCCGCGCTGCTCGTCTTCGTCATCCTGGCCGGCTTCGCCATCTCCGAACTCCTGCTGTCCCCGATCGGCCTCGCGGTTACCACTCAGCTCGCACCCGAGGCTTTCCGAGCCCAGATGATGGCGCTTTACTTCTTCTCTGTCGGCATCGGCACCTCGATGTCCGGCGTCCTGTCCGAGTTCTACGACACCAGCCACGAAGTCGCTTACTTCGGCATCACCGGCCTGGTCGCGATCGCAGTGGGAATCGTCGTTTACATCCTAGCCCCGCAGGTCAGCCGCTTGATGGAAGGCGTGCACTGAGCAAATCCCCGGACAATTCCGAGACGGACGTACGACTTAGGTACGCTATCCCAGCCGCCCCCGTAGCCCAATTGGCAGAGGCAGCGGACTTAAAATCCGCACAGTGTCGGTTCGAGTCCGACCGGGGGCACCGAGAAGGTGCAGGTGGGCTGCGGTTTTCGTCGGTTCGCGGCCCTGCGGGCGGTCCCAGAAGGTCGGGAAGGCACGTCGACGTGAGGATGAGAGGCCGACTTACCCCTGAGCAACTGCGCGGGAGCTCGCGCTCCGAATCGCGCGTACGACAGGGGTGGTGTATTCGGACAACGGCTTGGACCAATTCGTCGACGATGCGATCGGCGAGCTCGCGATGGATGCCCCGATCCCGTGCCGCTGCTGATCGTCGCCGCTGAACGTGCCTTCGCCGGAATGCTCGACGGTTCGAACGTTGCGCGGGCGCAACAGGAGTTGTTGGACTGGTTCACCAGCCACTCGTAGGCTGTTCGGATTCCAGGCGTCCGCGCTGGGCGGCGGCAGCCCAGTCACGGTGCCTGCGCGCAAGGGGGTGCCTGGGGGACGTTGCCGACGGACTCTTCCTCAGGCCTTCTTGATGTTTCCGGCATTGTCGACATCCTGGCCGGTGATGCGGGAGATCGATAGCCGCATCACCTCTCGCATGTTCTTCACCGTCTCGATATGGTCGGTGATCACCGCATCGATCGAGTTGTCGGTGCCTGTCGCTTGGGTGAGGAACTTCTGGCGCAGCTGTTCTGCCATCTCGAAGTCGCCGAAGCCCGAGACGTTTTGCACTCGCAGCACCAGCTCTCGGAGGTGGTCGAGATCGTCCAGCCGAGTGTTGCAGGCCTTGAGGCACTCACGCGCGACCTCTTCCGAGTCCAGGTACAGCTCACCGGACTTCGCTTGCTCGGCGCATTGCTGCCACTGCTTCAGTTGGGCGCTCGGTTCGGCCATTGCCTTGTCCCCCTGGCTATTTCGGAAAAGATGGAACGATACTCTCGCCGATGCGCGCCAGTACTCCGCATGGCTCCGGCGGATTGTCCAATGATGCGCGGCCCAGTACCTGCAGCTGAACGACACCCTGTTGGGTAGGGAACACGACGTTGCAGTCCAACTGCTTGGAGGCGCCCTCGACGCGGAACTGTCGACCGCTGCGGCCAGCGATCGTCACGTCGGTGAAGTCGACGTTACCGGGCTTGTGTTCGAATTCATCGACGCTGCGTGCGGTCGAGTAGGCGGTAATCGAATACTCGGAGCCTCGCCATCCGCAGATCTTCCAGCCACTTTGCTGGATGCCACCCACACCGGACTCTTTGCTGGCCGGATCGACGTTCGCTGCACGCAACGCAATGTCGGGGATGCCGGTGCAAGGATCCCACAGGTCGGCGGCCTTGTCGGCGGTGGTGGTGGGTGTGCCTTCGGTAGTCGACGAGCACCCCGCCGCCGCCAGCGCCGCACAGATTGCCGCTGCTGCTACATATCGCCGCACTGATTCCCCTACATCGCCGGCCGGACACAGATCGGTCTGAACTATATGACGCGCGCCGGTGCCACGTGGTTCCGCCGTCGGACCAGCGAGGAAGCGAACAGCCTCATCGACGTCCCATCCGTGGACGATTGCGGCCAGCACAGCCGTCCACCGTTCCCAGCTTCCGGCCCGGTCGGCGAGCTGGTCGGGAGTGAGCATATGTTCGAGCGCCTTCCAAATGGGCAGATCGGGATTCATCGGTCCGTACTCCTATGTAGGTCAGTCATGGGTATGAGGACTTGGTTCCGAAAGGTGTCGGGCACCATCCGGCGGTGACGTTGGACCTCTCGACGCGATGCAGTTGTCGGCAAGCCGCACGTGGACTGGCAAGCCGCAAGTGGGTGGGGACTGCTGGTTCGGCATGTGGGCTAGCGGCGGGTCGCGCCGGAGTCTGGGGCGATGCCGATCGGCCATGGCAGGTGGTGTAGTCCTTCGCGCTTATGTGAGAGCATCGCCGCTGCTGCCGAATTGGATGCTCGGCGGCGGTTTCGTCATCGTCTGGTGGCCCAGCGGGCGAACGAGAGCCTTGGGTGAACGGTTTCCACGTCGGCGATCATCATCACCGCGTTCAGGGTGAGGAAGTCGAAATGTTGGGTGGATGGGGCGATTACGGCTTCGGCGCCGGTGGCGCGCACCTGGTCGGGCAGGGGGATACGGCTGGAATCCGAGGGCCAGACCAGGCGGTAGCCGAGGCGGGTGGCCAGGCGGCGGACTTGGGCGGTGTCCCAGTCCGGGGAGGTGGATTCGGGATGGACCCAGCCGAGCGCGATCGGGTGGGCGGGCGTCACCGCTGGGAGTCCTTGCGGCGGCGTTCACCTCGCAGAGGTAGGCGCGCTAAGGCGAAGGTCAGTCCGAGCAGTGCTGCGATGAGCAGCAACAGGATCCAGTCACAGCCTTTCATAACGCACCCCTTCATCCCCTCGGTCGGCAAGAGCGCCCACCGCCGAGGAGCCGGGGTTCGGCCGGCTACGGACCCGGCGATGGGGCCGTAGCTCAAGGTATGAGACGAGTCACGCGCGGTCTGTCCTGAAAGGACAAGTGCGACAGCGGAATGCGTGCAGGCCCGCGCTCACGGGTAGCGTTCGGCCTCGGGTGCTCGGTTTCGGTGCTCGGGCAAGTCGCGCGAAGTAGGCGGCGGATCCGCCGGAGTCCGGGCAATGCCGATCCGTCATGTGGGGCTTCTAGGTCGGACCGTTGCCATCGCGGCGGGCGGTGCGAAGTTGTCGGCTACCCCTCCCGCACAACGACGTGGGCGTGGATGCGTTGTGGCGCAGAGTGTTGTGCTTGCACGTGAGTAATTCTGGCGTGGGGGTTCGGCGTTCGAACTTGATGTGTGGGCTGGGCCTCGGATTTGGCGTGTGGGGTCGGCATGCGGACTCGGCGCTCGGGCTCGCCGTGTGGGGTTAGCGCGCGGGTTCGGCGTGTTCGGCCAGCGGCGGGTCTCGCCGGTGTCCGGGGCGATGCCGATCCGCCGTGCTGGGCCGCGTAGTTCGCGGCCGTCGGCGTCGCGGCGGGCGGCGGAAATCGGGATCGGCGCTGCCTTCTGCACGAAGACGTCTGTGTGTAGGAGTTGGGCACAGGGGTTCTACCCTCCTGCGGGTGGGGTCCTCGGCACTCGAATTCGGCGTGTCGCGTCGGCGTGCGGACGCAGCACTCGCGGGCAGCGCTCGGACTCGGTGCTCGCGTTGGGCGCGCGGCGATCGTGAGGCGGTGGTTTCGAAGCCGCGCGTGCCGCTGTACCACGGCTCCAAGTTGGCCAGTCCCAATGGTGTCGCGTGGTGAATTTTTCGTGCAAACCGGCCTTGATTCTGCGGTTTTCTCGCATTCGTGCGGAGGTTTGCACGATCTGTTCACCCCCTCGACGCTCGGACCCGCTGTGCAGGGACAACGCACGGACTCACCGTGTGGGTTCAGCCGTACGGGGTCAGCGGCGGGGCTCGCCGGAGTCCGGGGCGATGCCGATCCGCCGTGCTGGGCCGCGTAGTTCGCGGCCGTCGGCGTCGCGGCGGGCGGCGCGAATGGGGTCGGCATCGCCTTCCGCACGAAGACGTCTGCGTGTACGCAGTGGTGGCGCAGAGCGTTCCGCTCTCGTGAGGGTGGGGAGTAGCCTCGGCCCTCGAATTCGGCGTGTCGGGTCGGCGTACGGACTCGCCACTCGGACAGGCATGCGGGCTCGGCGTTCGAAGTCGATGTGCGCGATCTCGAGTGGACTCGGCGTGCGGGGCAGCGCTTGGGCTCAGTGCTCGGGTTCGGCGGACGGGGTCAGCGGCGGGGCTCGCCGGAGTCCGGGGCGATGCCGATCCGCCATGCCAGGCCGCGTAGTTCGCGGCCGCCGGCATCGCGGCGGGCGGCGCGGAGTTGGTCGGCTACCGCCTCGCGCACGAACAGGTCACTGCGGATGCGTTGCGGTGCAAGCTTTTCTGCCCGCAACAGCGTTGCTAGCCCCGAGTCCCGTGTCTTCGGTTCGGCGAGCATGACGCGTCCGGCCTCCGAGTAGAAACCGGCGAGCCGGGCAGGATCGGGAATCGTCTCGATGCCGATTCCCGAAATGGCCTCGAGTGCCCTCGGCCCGTCGCCGAGCTCTATCCCGACCGAAGCCCGCCAGACGGCAACGTTGATACGCCCGAACCACATACGTCCGAAGGTGCCGACATCGGAATCCATGCGTTCGGCCACGGCGGCTGCCTCATCAAGGTGCGTTGTCGCGGTCGTCCGGTCCGATTGCACAGCTGCGGCAAGCGCCGCCGAAAGGTGAAGCATTCCGTAGGACTGCAAGACGGTTTCATCGTTCAGGGACGATGTCATCTGATCGGCGGTCGAGACCGCCCGCGCGTAATGCTGCGGGCGGGACAGGGAGCCGGTCACGTTGTTCCGCATCCACATCGCTGCGCCGCGCCACTCGGGGCGACCAAGTTCGTCGGCGGTGGCTTGTGCCGCTTTCCCAGCCAGTAGCGGCAGGCCACGGGCACCGAGGTGCTTGGTCATCACCATCACCGCGTAAAGGGTACCGATGATGCCGCGCAGGATCGGCTCGCGATACTCCGGGCGGCGGACAAACAGGGCATGCAATTCAAGCAGCAGTGGCGGTGCCATCTTCCCGATGTTCTGATAGTCGCCAGCACCGCGTCGCTCCTCGAGCGTAACCAGATCAGCGGCGACCTCGTCCCAAGCCCTCACTGCCACACCGGGATCATCTCCGAGTTCGCAGACGTCGAGCGCTTGTTCTGCGGCGGCGATTCCCCCATAGGCTTCCGCACTGGGGCCCTCGGCAACTTCCCATGGCCGCCCGGTGAACTCGCTCGGCGCAACGCACAATGCGGCCGCGATCGCTTCGAGGGTGCGACGGTTCTCCAGCGACTTCTCGCCTCGCTCCAGCTTTCCGAGGTATCCGTAGGAGATTCCGGCTAGTCCGGCGGCGGCTTCGAGGCTCAGTCCGCGCCAGGCGCGGATTTCGCGGAGGCGGCGGCCGAGGTCGTTCGGCGGGATGCCGCTGTCGTCGTATTTCTTCCCCACGCCCATGGTTACCACGCTACGACCAGCGGCTCGTTCGTGCAGCGAGACTGCTGTTATGTCGGTGATCGTGAGGCCGTCTTTCGAAGTCACGCGCCCACCAAGGCTCCGGTTGTCCGGTACTGGGTGGTGAATTTTTCGTGCAAACCTGCCTTGATTCTGCGGTTTTCTCGCATTCTTGCGGAGGTTTGCACGATCTGTTCACCCATCCACAGGCCCGCACTGATCCACAGGTCTGTTGTTCGCCCTGGTGAGCTTCGGAGTCCATTGCCGGCCGCCCGGAATCATCGGTATCCGTGATTCGAACCAGGGCGGAACTGATGCGCGAAGTTTCGGCGGCCGCGATTGCCGCTCGCTGTCGCCGCGGGCAATATACGCGGGTGTTGCCGGGGATCTATGCGGTCGGGACGGTTACCCAGCGCACCAGGTGTGAGGCCGTGCTCGCGTGGTTGCCCGAGGCGGTGTTGAGTCATCGAACCGCGGCGTGGCTGTGGGATATGTTGCCGGAACCCGAATCTGTCGAAGCGACTGTGCCCCGGGGCCGGTATCGAGCCACACCGGAGTGGCTTCGGTTGAGCCGCCGCGAATTACGACCCGATTCGATCGATGAGGTCGGGGGGCTTCCCGTGACCTCCCGGGCTCGCACGTTGCTCGATTGTGTGCCGATCCTGCCGGACGCCGAGGCGGGCCGGATGGTCGACAATCATGCCCGCGCGGTGGCGCCCGCGTTGTCGGTCCTGACCACCGGACAGTACGGCTCGCCGCATCTGCGCGCGCATTTGCGTTTCGCCGCATTCGATGCTGCCTCGGAGCCGGAACGGTTGTTCGCTCGCGCGCTGGCGCGGCGCGGTCTTCATCTGCTGCCGAATCAGCCGATCGGACAGTACATCGGTGATCTCGTCGATGAACGGTCGCGAACGATCATCGAGATCGACGGTCGTGAATTCCACAGTGATTCGCTGACCTTCCGACGTGATCGGCGGCGTCAGAACGCGCTGTTGGGCGCCGGGTGGTTCGTATTGCGATATGCCGCCGCCGATGTGCACTCGTACCTCGACGCGTGCGTCGAGGAGGCCGTGCGGGTGATTCGACGCCGGCGCAGAAGCCGCAGATAGGAGCGTCCATCGCACTACGGCTGCGGCTCGTTGGTGCGCCGGAACGCCCTCACGATCCGCGGCGCCGGGGAGCGCTCACGATCCGCGGCACGGTGCAAGATCTCCGCCCGCACCCGAGCGCGCGACTGCCCACGTATCCGGGGCGTCGGCTGCGGATACGTGGGCGAGGGTGTGGCCGCTGTCGCGGACGATCATCCGGCGACGAGCGAAGTCGAGCGTCCCTTCCAGGCCAGCAGTCCGGCCTGGACGATGAAGAACACGCCACCGCCCGTCGCGTACACCGACAGCACGTCCAAACTCGGTGCGTCACCGAGGGATTGGCCGATGTAGAACATGCCGACCAGGAACGACAGGCCACCGGCGATGAGCAGCGGCCACTGTTTGCCGAGTTCGGGACCACGACGGTACAGGCCGACGGCGACCTGGGCCGCGCCCGAGAGGACCGCCCACGCGCCGAAGGTGGCGAGGGTTGCGGCTACGCCGCCGGTGATTGCGGCAGCCCCGGCTGCGACGGCGGCCAGCGTGCTCAGGCTGGAGTTGAAGGCGGTGACGCGGCGTTCGGGGCCTGCGTCGGTCGCCTTGTAGTCGATCAGTGAGGAGACGGCGTCGATCAACGGGTAAGCGACCAGCAGGCCGACGGCGAGGGCGTCGAGGGTTTCGTGTGCCGTGGCGAAGACGGCCGCCCATGCGACGGCGAGTACGCCGCGGCCGAGGTACAGCCGAATCAGCTCGGCGCGTTGGGATTTCGTGACGGCAAGGGTGCTCATCGGATTCTCCTCGGTTGGGAACGAACAGAACTTCACTCTCGTCCGGAGATCCGGTCGCGACATCCGTCGCATGACGCTGATGACGACGTAATCGCTCGCGTCGGCTCCGATTACGTCGCCGACAGCGTCATCTGACGGATGCCTGGCGACGGGCCCGCCTCGCACAGTGGAACCCGTATCCGCACCACTCGTTCGAAGGGCGTAATCACATGGTCGTAGTCGGACGTGGCCGCACGCGGCGGCGCGTTGTCCGGGCGGTTTCGGCGGTCGCGGCGGTTGTCGTCGCGGGGAGTGTGGCCGTTGCCTGCGCCGCCGAAACGACATCCCAGGCGGGGCCCGGCGAGGATGCGCCGAAGCCGACGATCGTGCTGGAGCACGGCGCGTTCGCGGACGCCTCCAGTTGGGACGGTGTCATCGAGAAGCTGCGCGGTGACCACTATTCGGTTGTCGCCGCGGCGAATCCGCTCCGCGGGCCGACCACGGACGCCACCGGTTTACGCGGCTTGATCAGCCATATCAACGGGCCGGTGATCCTGGTCGGGCACTCCTACGGTGGTTCGGTGATCAGCGCGGCGGGTGCTGGGAACGATCAGGTCAGGGGGCTGGTCTATGTGGCGGCGTTCCTGCCGGCGCCGGGGGAGACGGCACTCGGGCTGACCAATCGGTTCCCGGGCTCCACTTTGCCGGGCACATTGAATCCGGTGCCGGTCACGAACATCGACGGCAGCACCGGCACCGACCTCTACATCCGGCAGGACAAGTTCCGCGACCAGTTCGCCGCCGACGTCGCCCCGGACCGCGCCGCCCTGATGGCGGCGACACAGCGGCCGATCGCGCAGTCGGCGCTCGAGGAGCAGGCCACCGTCGCCGCGTGGACCGAGAAGCCGAGCTGGGATGTGATCACGACCGAGGACAAGAACATCCCGGCCGCGGCCCAGCGCTTCATGGCCGAACGCGCCAACGCCCATGTAACCGAGATAGCCGCATCGCATTCCGTCGCGGTCTCCCACCCCGATGTGGTGGCCGGGGTGATCGAGCAGGCGGCCCGGGACTCCCGCTGAGCTGGGGCGACATGGCAGCCGGGAGTCGTCTCGGCTGCCTCGACTCGATTCCGCCGCTCGAGAGAGTCGTTGAAGAGGAGATAACTCGCCGACTCAGCAGCAGCGCGTCGACATCGGCGCCCTCCGCGGCGGCCTGCACGTTCGGCGAGGCTGGCCGGCAACTCGATCCGGTGTGCCGTGGTGGCGGTGGCTGCCCGTCCAGCATTGCGCCGCAGGCGATCCGATCCTGCGGCTGCCGGATCGTCGACCACACTTTCTGCCGTGGTGGCGGCGAGCGGATCGGCTATACCCGCTGAGCCTCCAATAGGTGGACGGGCAGTCGCAGCCCGCCGGCCTCGTCGGTCTCCGGATGAAAACCCCTGGAAGCGAACAATTTCCGGATCTCCTCCGGCGGATTCACTGCTTCGATGTACTCCGGCTTCAGTGTCGTGATGTCCCAGTCCGGTGTGGTGAATTGGCTGCGTAGCTCGGATTCGGAGAGCGGGTAGGGCGCGTACAGGTGCGCGTGTTCGGTTGCGGCGAAGCTGAATTGGATGAGGTGGCCGCCTGGCTTCGTTACTCGGGCGAGGGCGGAGATGTGGGAGCGGCGCTGGGTGGGGGAGAGGCAGTGGAGGAGGGCGCTGCTCACCACCGTGTCGAAGTGGTTGTCGTAGCCCGCGAGGGTGGTGGCGTCGGCGACAGCGAAGGTGACCGGGAGGTCGCGGCCCGCGGCGCGGGTGCGGGCCTGGTCGATCGCGGTGGGGGCGATGTCGACACCTGTCACTCGGTAGCCGCGTTCGGCCAGGTGGACGGCGGTGTCTCCCGGGCCGCACCCGATGTCGAGCACCTCTCCGGTGATCCGGCCGGCGCGTTCCAGGGCGATGAGGAGCGGTTGGGCGCGGCCGATGTCCCACGGTGGTTTCTCCAGGCGAATGCCGGGGGCCAGGGCGGCGCCGCTGTAGAGCTGCTCGAAATCGACAGTCGTGGGGTCGATTCCGGATACGGAGAGGTCATCGGACATGTGCGGTCCTCTGCTCGGATGAGAGCGTCGCCATGGCGACTGCTCGGGTACGAATCCACCCTATCTCATATCGTACGAGAACGATATAATTGGGATATCGTATTAGTCATCGATCGAGCGAGGCCCTGATGTACGTCGCCTATCTGACCGTCATGCTCGTCACCATCGCCGCCAACACCTTCTCCGGGGTCGCCGCCGTCACCCGATTCACCCCGGTCATGGCCACGTTGGCGCCCGCGATGGAGACCGCCGGAATTCCGCAGTCGTGGCTCACCTTTCCGATCGGAACCCTGAAGCTCGCGGGTGCGGCCGGGCTGCTGCTGGGTGTGCTCGGGGTGCCGTATGTGGGTACGGCCGCCGCGATCGGCCTGGTGCTCTACTTCGTCTGTGCGGCCTATACCCACATCCGTGTCGCCGACTATGCGCAGACCTTCTATCTGGCTGTGGGGTTGTTCCTGCCCCTGGCCGTCGCCTGCCTGGTGTTGCAGCTCGCGGATCAGCGCATCTGAACCGGATGGATCGGCCGGCGCGGACTCGAACCGGAGCCGGGGCACGAAAAGTTCAGCCGTTCAACAAGCCCTTGGCGATATGCGTCACCTGGATCTCGTTGCTGCCCGCGTAGATCATCAGCGACTTCGCGTCGCGGGCAAGCTGTTCCACCTTGTACTCGGCCATGTATCCGTTGCCGCCGAACAGCTGGACGGCTTCCATGGCGACCTCGGTGGCGGCGCGGGAGGAGTAGAGCTTCATCGCGGATGCTTCGGCGAGGGAGACGGATTCGCCGGCGGCGGTGCGTTCGATGGCGTTGAAGACCATGTTCTGCACGTTGATCCGGGCGATTTCCATTTCGGCGAGCTTGAGCTGGATGAGCTGGAAGTGGCCGATCTCCTTACCCCACAGGGTGCGCGATTTCGCGTAATCGACACAGAGCCGGTGGCATTCGTTGATGATGCCCAGTGCCAGGGAGGCGATGCCGATGCGTTCGGCGGCGAAGGATTCCTTCGCGCTGTCCTTGCCGTCGCCCTTGGCGGGAGTCTCGGTCTCGCCGAGCAGGCGGTCGGGCGTCAGGCGGACGTTGTCGAAGACCAGTTCGCCGGTGGGAGACGAATTCATGCCCATCTTCTTGAACGGCGCGCTCTGCACGAACCCGGGCATGCCCTTGTCGAGGACGAAGGTCAGCACCTTGCGGTCGCGCCGGTCGGTGCCGTCCTCCTCGTCGAGTTTGGCGTAGACGACGGTCACGTCGGCGTACGGCCCGTTGGTGATGAAGGTCTTGCGGCCGTTGAGGATGTAGTCCTCGCCGTCGCGGCGGACGTAGGACTTCATACCGCCGAATGCGTCGGAGCCGGAATCGGGTTCGGTGATCGCCCAGGCTCCGACCTTCTCGAACGTCACCAGCTCCGGCAGCCAGCGCTTCTTCTGCGCGAGGGTGCCGCGGCTGCGAATGGTGCCGACGGCCAGGCCCAGGCTCACGCCCATCGATGCGACCAGACCCAGGCTCACTCCGGCCAGCTCGCTGTTGAGGATGACGCCCATACTGCCGGACCCGCTGAACCCGCCGGACTTGCCCGGCGTTCCGGCTTCCTCGCGAGCCAGGGATTTCGCCAGCCCCTCGCGCGCCATCTCGTCGAGGCCGAAGGTGGCGTACAGCTTGCGGATGATGTCGAACGGCGGCAGCGCGCCGCTCTCGAGCCGGTCTACATGCGGTTCGATTTCCTTCTTGATGAAGCCGCGCACGGCGTCGCGAAGCATCAGATCTTCGTCGGACCACTTGTACATGTCGTCAACTCCCGAGGATGGCCGGAACGGTCCCCTCGAATATAGAACACGTTCTAATTCGGGACGGCTGCCGCGTCGCCTTCGCGCCGCGGTGCGCACTCTCCCCACGGCTGGTGCTCGACTCGGCCCGGCCGCGGCGGCACTCTGAGATGATTTCGCGGGCAACAGGTCTCATCCCGTGCGTGCGCAGTCACGTCGACAGTCGAAGGGTTCCGTGATGACGAACCGACCTGCTTTTCCCGATGCGAACGAACGTCCCCTCGATACCTGCCTCCGCCTACGCAAGACCGCTCCGGTGGTCGAAGTCGACTTCCCGGGCGGCGTTCCGGCCTATCTCGCGCTCTCCCATCGGGCGGTCGAGGAGATCCTCGCGGGCGACAACAAGACCTTCGCCCGGGATCCGAAACACTGGCCCGCGCTCTACGACGGGTCGATCCCCGAGGACTGGCCGTTCCGGGCGATCGTGCAGGGCGACCATCTGTCGACCAAGGACGGCGCCGATCATCGGCGCTTGCGCGGCTTGGTCGGCAAGGGCTTCACGCCGGCCCGGGTCCGGGCTCTGGAACCGCGGATCCAGGCGATCATCGACGGCCTGCTCGACGGAGTGGCGGCCGCGGGTGATCGGGTCGATCTGGTGCCCGCGTTCTGCGACGCGCTGCCGATGGCGGTGATCAGCGAGTTGTTCGGCGTACCCGAATCGGAGCGGGCGCAGCTGCGGCAGTGGACGTTGACCTCACTGTCGCAGAATATTTCGGCCGAGGAGGCGTTCTCGACGCAGGTGGCGCTGCGCGGCTACCTCTACGAGCTGGTCGAACGCAAACAACGCGAGCCCGGTGACGATCTGACCTCCGATCTGGTCCGGGCACGCGACGAGGGCGACCGGCTCACCACCGACGAACTGGTCGCCGTGCTGTGGCTGATGCTGATCGCCGGCCACGAAACCACCGTTTACCTGCTCGGGAACGCGGTGGTCGCGCTGGGCCGGCATCCCGACCAGCTGGCCTTGGTGAAGGCGGAAGATCGGTGGGCCGATGTG
Organism: Nocardia sp. MDA0666; assembly: GCF_003023875.1. Taxonomy (NCBI): domain Bacteria; kingdom Bacillati; phylum Actinomycetota; class Actinomycetes; order Mycobacteriales; family Nocardiaceae; genus Nocardia; species Nocardia sp. MDA0666. Next base: position 67,634 of record NZ_PYHT01000028.1, on the reverse strand, counting down.
GTGGAGGAGACGCTGCGCTATCGGCACTCGGTGATGATGACGAGTTTCCGATTCACGCTGGCGGACGTGACCATCGACGGGGTGCCGATTCCGAAGGGCAATGCGGTCGGTGTGGTCTACCAGGCGACCGGAGTGGACACCGCGTACCACGGTGACACCGCCGGCGAATTCGACATCACCCGCCCGCCGCGGCCACATCTCGGATTCGGCCACGGACCGCGCTACTGCATCGGCGCACCACTGGCCCGGCTGGAAGGCCGGCTCGGGTTGTCGAGCCTGTATCGCCGGTTCCCCGATCTGACACTGGCCGTCGACCCGGCCGAAATCCCTTACACTCCTTCGTTCTTCACCGTGGGACCGTTGTCGGTGCCGGTCAGTCCCGGTCCTGATCGCGGCTGAATACGGCAACGCCCGCGAGACCGGCAGCCGGTCTCGCGGGCCTTTCGGTCCGTGGTCAGCCGTGGACCATCTCGGTGTCCTCGATGTCCTCGGAATCGAGGACTACCGCCTCCGACGCGGCGGAGCGGTTGGGCAGCAGCACCGCCATCACGATCACGATCACCGCTAGGCCGGCGGATATCGCGAAGGCCAGCCGCATACCCGACAGGTGGGCGACGAGCGGTTGGATCCCGCGGTCGGTGAGCGTGGTGGCGCGGGCGGTCATCACCGTGACCACCAGGGCGGTGCCGAAGGCCGCGGCCACCTGCTGCAGGGTGCCGAGCATCGAGCTGCCGTGCGAGTACAGATGCTGCGGCAGCGCGCCCAGGCCCAGGGTGAAGACCGGGGTGAAGGCCGCGGCCAGCGACACCATGAGCAGAATGTGCAGCGCCAGCAGCTGCCAGTACGGCATGGTCAGCGAGATGCGAGTGAAACCGGCCAGGGCCGCGGTGATGCCGATCGCGCCGGGAATCACCAGCATGCGCCCGCCGAAACGGTCGAACAGCCGCCCGATCGTCGGCCCCAGCAGACCCATCGCCAGCCCGCCCGGCATCACCAGCAGACCGGTTTCCAGCGGCGAGAGCGAGCGCAGGTTCTGCAGGTACAGCGGCAGCAGGATCATCGAGCCCATCATCGCCAGGAAGGCGACCGCCATCAGCACCAGCGCCTTGGTGTAGGTGCCGGACAACAGGATTCGCAGATCCATCAGGGGAGAGCCGGTGCGCTGCAGGCGGATCTGCCGGACCGCGAACACCGCGATGAAGGCCACGCCGGCCGCGACGATCAGCGCCGGGATCACGATGTTGCCGACCTCGAACCGGCTGAGGCCGTAGACCAGGCTGCCGAAGCCCAGGGCCGCGAAAACGACGCTGGCCCAATCGATCGCGCCGCTCTCGGGTTCGCCGACGTTCTCCAGTTTGCGCAGGCCGAAGAAGGTCACCGTACCGGCGATGGGCAGTACCAGCAGGAAAAGCCAACGCCAGGAACCGATCTGGAGCACCAGACCGGAGATGACCGGACCCATGGCGGGAGCGACCGAGATGGCGAGGGTGACGTTACCCATGACGCGGCCGCGGTCGTGCTCGGGCACCACGGTCATCAGGGTCGTCATGAGCAGCGGCATCATCACGGCGGTGCCGCCGGCCTGCACGACGCGCCCGACCAGCAGGATCGCGAACGACGGCGCCGCGGCCGACAAGAGAGTGCCGGCGAGGAAGACGCCCATCGCGAGCGCATAGGCGCGACGCGTGGTGACGCGTTGCAGGAACCATCCGGTGACGGGGATGACGGCCGCCATCGTGAGCATGAACGCGGTCGACACCCACTGCGCGGACCGCTCGGTGACGTGCAGATCGGTCATCAGGCGGGGGATCGCGTTGATCATGATGGTCTCGTTGAGGATCACCACGAAGGTCGCGAGGACCAGCAGCCGGATCACCGCGGGGGTTCTTCGTCCAGCCGGGCGATGGACTGGTTCGGCGGGCATCTGTACCTCCGGGTGTCGCGAACGCAGAATGTCTGACCGACGCCGAGTCACCGTCTGTGCCTCGAACGCCACACCAGACCTGACGACCGTGACCCACTCAACTCATCGGTGCCGCGCAAGTATTCCGGCGCATCGCGCACGCGAGCATCCGATTTTCCGCGCCGAAGTGCGGCGATAGCCGCGAGAAACAGGGGCCGACCTGCGGCTGTTCCACAGAGCGCGAAGCGGAGAGACGCTCGTCACACCGGGTCGAGTTCGGCGCCGTTCGCCCGCGATGCCGCCACCGGGGCCGTCTGCGGCACGTCACCGCGGCCGACCTCGGGTAGCGGACCGAGCAGTGCCCGGCCGGCCCGCCAGTTCTCCCACATGCGGGTGAGCAGGATCGTGACCGCGGTGTACACGCCGCCGAGCAGCACATCGAAGACCCAGTGCTCGCCGCCGTAGACGAGGGTGAAGCCCATCGCGCACGGATAGATCACCAGGATCGCGCGCAGCCACCACTGTCGCGTCAGCGGCCACAGCGTCGCGGCCACCAGCACCGAGAACGCCGTATGGAGCGAGGGCACGGCCGCGAAGTAGTTGCCGTGATCCTCGAGCCATTGCGCGCTCACATTGGGATCGACCACGCCGAGTCCGAAACCGGATATGCGGCGGACGTGTTCCGGGATGGCTCCTTCGCGCCCGGCGTACCAGGGCGGCGCCGCGGGCACCAGCACATAGGTGACCAGCGCCAGATACGACAGCAGCAGAATCCGGCGCATGTATCGGATCCACAGTGGCCGGGAGTAGACGTAGAAGATCGCCGCCACGGCCCAGGGCAGGATGAAGTGGGTCGTGTAGACCACGCCGATGATCGGCGTCCACCAGGGCTGACCGTCGCCGGCCAGATGGTCCTGCAACCAGATCGTCGGCAGGGTGCCGCCGAACATCCAGCGGTCGATGTCGACGAGTTCGTGCATGCGCAGCGGCATGCCGAGTTTGTCGGCGAGGTCGCGGGTGTAGTCGTAGACCATGAGCGCCGCGATCAGCGGCAGCCAGTCGGTCAGTACCCGGATGTGCTGGCGCCAGGGCCGGTCGATGGTGAAGGCGAGGACCCCGCCGATCATCCATGCCGCCTCCTGGACGCGGCCACCGGGAAGTGCTCCGGTGATCAGAGCCACGGCCAGGGCCGCCAGGTAGGCGAACCGCACGGCATAGCGGATCACCCGCCGTGGGACGGTCGGCTCCGCGATTTCGGTGGTCTCCGGATGTACACCGAGCATTCGGCCAGTGTGCCATTCCAGTTCACGGGCCGGACACGCTCATCCGGTTCGCGTGTCGCGCCGGACCGGCGATCCCGGGCAACACACCGCGGCGCCGGCCTTGCTGGCAATGTGCTGTCAAGCTGCGCTGAGGTTGCCGCGAATCGCGCCCGCACGCTGGTGAAGGCCCTTGGGCCGCAGTACGTTTCGAGCGTATGCACCATATCGAAAGGTCGGGACCGTGATCATCGCACTTCTCATCGCCGCACTCAGCACGGGCAGCGCCGCCGTGGCGACCGCCACCGGACTCGCGAGCATGTTCGCCGGTAACCTCTGATCGGCGTTCCCCGGATACCCGGAACGAGGGGGGTCTCTCGGTAGAATCCGTCCCCGATGAGGTCTCACCGGGTCGGAGTGGGGAGGATGCGGCAGTGCTGGAGGTGTGGGGGCGTCGGACCGCGGTCAGATATGCCGACGGGCGGATCACCACCACACCACTGGGCGTCGACGACGATGTCGCCATGGATGTGCGGGTCTGCGATCTGCGCGACGCCTGCCTCGCCGAAGCCGACAGCGGTGACCTGCTGATCCTGCTGTATTTCCGGGCGCCGGACTATGTGATCAAAGGCGTTGCCACCCGGCGCAATCCGGCGACGATCTTCCTCGAACCCGAGGTGTTCACACAGGCGGCCACACTCGTCCGCGCTGTCGGCGACGATCTGCTCGAGATGCGACGGATCGTGCGGCAGCGGCCGAATCTGGCTCCGCCCCGGCCGGTTCCGGGGCAGTACGGTCCGATCCGCCCCGACGTGTCGCGTGCGGCCGAGCGGATGCGCACACCGGAACTGTGCGCGCGAGAGCTGGCGGCCCTGCACGCCTACGCCCGCCCGGACGAATACGTGCTCGAATGCGCACCGTGCGGTCATCGCGGTGCGCCGGGACTGGTCGTGATCACCACCCTGCGGCTGTTGTTCGTCTCGGCCGGGGCGACCTACGAGTTCCCGGTGGCCGCGCTGGATCGCAGCGATGTCGCGGCGCCGCCCGGATCGGTGGCGACGCTGCGCATTTCGGACGGCAATACGGATCTGGAATTCGTCTCCACCGAGGCCGAGGATCTGCTGCGCGTCGACGGCGCCGTGCGGCTGGCCTGCGAGATCGAACATGTCGACGGCTCGATCGTGATGGCGCGCCCGTCCTCGCTGGACCTGTTCGGCGAATGGCAGTTGCTGGTGGAGCGGCGCAAACTCGGCATGGTCGACACCGAGCAGTTCAAATGGGAGGGCGTCGGCATTCTGCGCGCGATGCCGCAGTAACCGCCTGTCGGTGGAACCTCTCAGTGGAAGGGGGAGAGCCCGAACACCGGCGCGCCCGGATGCAGCGCCACCCGCCGCCACGGACTCGACGGGCGCATCAGCAGTCCGCGGATCATCCAGCGGCGCTCGTCGACCTGCTCCTTGGCCGCGGCGAGGTCCTGGGTGGCCGCCCAGAAGATGGCACCGGTGAGGAAGCCGGCCGCGAACTGCCGCCAATTGCGGTAGTGCTGCTGGGCTTTGGCGAGCGCGCGGCCCAGCAGCGTCCACGCCTCGTCCTCGTCCAGATATCCGGCGGTGTGCGCGGCCCGGGCGATGAACACGATGCGCGAGAGGTCCCAGGCGGTCGCGTCGGTGTTCAGCGGTTGCGGCAGCCGGTCGACGATGCCGAATTTGATGGCCTGCAACCAGGCGTCGTAGTCGCGGTCGATGCCGTTGACACCGCGATAGCCGCGCACCTCGGACACGGTGTGCAGGAATTCGCGGTGGCTGTCGGCGAGGCCGGTGCGGTCGACGCGGGTGGTGTCCTGAGCGGCCGCGGTCGCCAGCGGATGCACCATCGCGAACAACGGTGCGTGCATCCCGCTCAACAGCCGGCCGATGGTGTCGCGCGCATCCTCGGCGTTGTCGACACCCCACGATTCGTGCAGGCCCTCGATGGTGGATTCGCGCCGGGTCTCCGAACTTCCGGGGTGTTCGGGCTGGAAGGCGACGGTGTCGTTGTAGGAGCTCCAGCTGCGGCCGTAGTACGCGCCGATGGCCAGCGCCCGGATGCGGTCCTCGCCGATGGCGACACCCGACCACTTGTCCGAGCCGGGATCGAAATCCGAGCTCGGAAATCCGCTGATGCGCGGCAGTCCGTGCGGTCCGGCGATGATCGTCACCATTGCACCCCCTCGCCCGTGAATACTGTCCGTGCGAGCCTACCGACCAGCCCTGCCGGTGCTCGCGAACCCATCGCGTACTTTCGAACCGAACCCCGGCCCGCGAAGGAGTAGGACATGCAGACCGTGACGTCGCAGGACGGCACCACCATCGCCTTCGACCGGATCGGTTCCGGTAGTGCGGGAACCGTCGTGCTGATCAGCGGCGCATTCGGCTATCGGGAGGTCCCCAACACCGTCGAGCTGGCGCAGGCGCTGGCGGAGAACTACGGCCTGCGCGTGCTCAACTACGATCGGCGCGGCCGCGGCGACAGCGCGGACTCCCCGGGTGTCTACGACAGCGCCAACGAAATCGCCGACATCCGCGCGCTGGTCGAGGCCGAGGGCGGATCGGCCGCCCTGTTCGGCTGGGGTTCGGGCGCGATACTGGCGCTGCTGGCCGCGCGTTCGGGCGCGATCACGGGGGTCACCGACGTCGTCGCCTTCGAACCGCCGTTCGTGGTCGACCCGAAGGATCACGTGCCGCCCAAGGACGCGGAGGAGAAACTGCGCGAGCGCATCGCGGCGGGCAAACGCGGCGGTGCGGTCCGGTACTACATGACCAAGGTGATGGGCGTGCCGGAACTGGTCGTCGCGGTGATGCGGATGTCGTCGGTGTGGAAGAAGCTGGTCGCCACCGCCGATTCGACGGCCCACGATTTCGCTGTGCTGAAACCGTTTTCGCGCGGACAGACCATCCAGCCGGAGGATTGGGCCACGCTCACCCAGCCGACGCTGCTGCTGATCGGCGATCGTTCCGCTCCGGCGCTGACCAAGGGAGCCAAGAAGATGGCCGAGGTGCTCCCCAATGCCGAATTGCGGGAACTGCCCGGCGTGAGCAACGATCCGGTCGCCGCCGAACTCGCCCCGGCGATCGGTGAATTCCTCACGCGCACACGGTGATCGGACGCGGCGCCAGGTTCGCGAGGGCCGGCTAGCGGATGCTGGTGGGAGCCCGCACGACCCGCCCGCCCAGCCGTTCGGTCACCTCGAAACCCTGTTCGCGGAACCAGCGCGCCAGAATCGGGACCGCCGAATCGTCGTCGCGGAAGGTGGGCACCAGCTGCGCGACGATATGCATGCCGTGCGCGTCGGCGGTCCGGCACAGATGGCGCAGTGTCGCGGTGCCCAGGCCCATCCGGCGCAGCGGCGGGATCACGTCGATGTGGTCGAGTTTGATCGTGCTGGCATAGATGTCGAACTGGACCGCCGCCGGTCCCTGCTTCTCGGCCAGCGTCGCCGGATCCGCGGGCACCGGCCGCACCTCGCCGGGCAGGTGGACAGTGAGCCGGCGCCGGGCCTCGTCGTCGGGCGCCATGCGGACGGCTTGCACGACGCGCTCGGTGAGATCGCTGACGGCCGAACGGTCCCCGTCGGCGGCGAGCGGCCGGATATCGGTGGTCCGGCGGGCCGTCTCGCGTAGTGCGCGCACCCAGTGCGAGTCGGTCTTGCCGTAGAGCTCGGCCAGCTGACCGATGGTGTGCTCGAGTCCGAAACAGCCGCCGAAGGTTCCGGTGTCGCCGCCCGACAGCACGCCCCACAGATGGTCATCGGCCCCGACGCAATGGCGGGCCAGTTCGGCCCGGATCTCGTCGCGGCGGCGTTCGGCCTGATCGACCGCCGCGCCCGGCAGGATGCGCAGCCAGCGTTTCCATCCGTCGAGATTGGCGCGGATCCGGGTACCGGCGAGTTCGGCGCACGCCTGCTGGTAGTTGCTCCAAGCTTGCTCTCGCCGCTGGATCAGCTGCCGATCCGGGCGGGTGGCGTCACCTTCCGCGGTCGGCGTGTTGTCGTCCATATTTATCTACGGTACGACGGAAATGCAGCGTGACCGGGGTGTTGTGGAATCACCGGTGGTGTGTCGCCGTCACCGGGTCGCAGTTGGCGGACGGTGGCCGGGAGATTTACCGATCGATTGCGCCTGGCGTGTCGGGCTCAGGATTCGGTGGGCACCTTGGTCCGGAGCGAACGCAGCGACGCGGGTAGCAGCGGTTCCTGCGTCGTGGGCCGCGGTCCGGTCACGACGTACAGGGCGACCAGCAGCACACTCAGCCACACATAGGTGTCGCCGACCAGATGCTGCCACGGCGTCCACGCCAGTTCGCGGTTGTTGTCGCCGGGTTCCCAGTTCTGCGGGCCGATGGTGAACACGACCGCGGTCGCGATGATGATCGCGTACCAGATCATCGCCGGCCGGCGCGGCAGCCGAGTCGCCACACCGACGGCGGCCAGCAGGCCCGGCGCGATCCAGACCCAGTGATGCGACCACGAAATCGGCGAAACCAGCAGGGTGAAGACGGCATTGAAGGCCAGGGCGAGCGCCGGATCGGCGACCGCGCGCCGCATCGCCGCCACCACCAGGACCAGCAGCGCCAGACTCAGCAGCGCCCACAGGGCGGTGAAGGCCGGTTCGGGGACCTGGAAGCGCGAGAGCACGCCCTGGATCGATTGATTGGTCCGGAAGGCCGAACCGCTGAGCCCGGAGACATTGCCCATCCCGCCGAACCAGTACTTCACCGATTCGTGCGGCATCACGGCGAAGGCGATACCACTCGCGACGGCACCGGTGATCGCCGCGGTGATCGCCGAGCGATAGTCACGCCGCACCAGGAAATAGAGGACGAACGCGGCCGGTGTCAGTTTGATCGCCGCGGCGATGCCGACCAGCATGCCGCGCGGCCAGCGAGTGCGTTTGGGCAGGCAGTCCGCCGCGACCAGCACCATCAGCAGCAGATTGACCTGTCCGAAATCCAGCGTCGAATGCACCGGTTCCAGCAGCATGCCCAGCGGAATCGCGCAGGCGCTCGCCCACAGCACCACCTCGGTGCCGCCGCTGCCCCAGACCCGGCGTGCCACCAGATAGAGAGTGATCGCCAGCGCCAGTGTGGAAACCACGAAGAAACTGATCGCCGCGGCATTCCACGGCAGCAGCGCGAACGGTCCCAGCGCCACCGCGGCGAAGGGCGGATAGATGAACGGCAGGCTGATCCCGAGCGTGGTCTTCGGCAGGCTGCCGTACATATCGGCGCCGTCCCACATCGCCTGTACGCCCAGGCGATACACCTGGAGGTCGATGAATTCGCGCTTGATCGGCAGCAGCGGCCAGCTGGGCCGCAACAGCCAGAAAACGCTCAGGGCGACCAGCAGTACCGGAACCAGCCAGACGAGCCGACCGATGCGGTGGGCTCCCGGCACGCGAGGCTCCGGCAGCGGCCGGGCGGATGTGGAGACGCTAACCATCCGGGACGAGGTTACCGACTCCGGGCGCCGGAGCGAAGCTGGGGGCGAATTTCCACCGGACATCCCGATAGCATGAATGCCGCTATGACGACTCTGCCCGAGCAGCCGGGAGACCGCTCGGCCGAGGCCCCGCTGCTGCTGACCACCGCGCCGCCACGCACCCTGTCCTTCGGGGATCAGGCCGCGTTCTGGGCCAATCTCGGGGTGAGCCTGATCGGCTTCACCGGGGCCTTCTACGTGCTGCAGCCGGCCGGCCATCCGCAGTTGCCGGTGGCGGCGGCGGTACTCGCCACCGCGGTGGGCACCGTGCTGGGCACCGCGATGGTGGCGGCCGCCGGCGCGGTCGGCGCGCGCACCGGCGCGCCCGCGATGGCGAACTTCCGCGGACTGTTCGGCACCCGGCTCTCGTATGTGCCGACCGTCGCCAACATCGTGCAGTGCATCGGATGGGGGGTGTTCGAGCTGACCGTGATCGCGGGCGGGGTCGCGGCTCTCACGCACGGGAAGCTGCCGCACGGCGCGGTGATCATCGGCGCCGGCGTGCTGTGTACCGCGATGGCGATCTGGCCGTTGAATGTGCTGCACATTCTGCGCAAGTACGTGACGGTCGCGGTGGCCGTGGCCATGGGCTGGTTCACGATTCAGTTCCTGCGCCAACCGCTGCCGCCGGTGACGGGCACGTCGTGGAGCGGATTCTTCCCCGGCGTGGACACCGCCCTGGCGGTGGCGGTGTCGTTCGTGCCGCTGGCCGCCGACTACACCCGGCACGCCCGCGGCGCCCGCGCCGCCACCGGGGCCACGATGGTCGGCTATTCGATCGCGCAGACCTGGTGTTATCTGCTCGGCATCGTCGCGCTGCTGCAGGCCGGCGGCGATCCGGACCGGATCTTCGACACCTTCCTCGGCGTCGCGGCCGGATGGCTGTTCTTCGCGGTGCTCGTGCTGCGGGAATCGGATCAGTCGTTCGCCAATGTGTACTCCACCGCGATGTCGCTGCAGAATCTGTTGCCGCGCGTGGATCGGCGCGTCCTGGCCGCGGCGGTGGGTGCGCTCGCGACCGTGCTGGCGATGGGCGTGCACGACTTCACCGGATTCTCGAATTTCCTGCTGCTGATCGGCTCGGTGTTCGTTCCGCTGTGCGCGGTGCTGGTGGTCGACTACTTCTTCGGTCGCGGCCGGCGCGGGTGGGATCTGTCCGAAACCGCTCCGGCCCGACCGCTGCTGCTGCTGCCGTGGTTGCTGGGCTTCGTGGTGTACCAGCTGCTCAATCCGGGCTCGGTGAATTGGTGGGCGCGGATCTGGCTGCGGGTACAGGACATCGCCGGTGTGCACCCGGGCTGGTGGTCCTCCGCGTCGCTGTATTCGTTCCTGGCCGCGGCCGCGTGTACCGGTGTGCTGGCCCGTCTGGAGCGCGTGCGGGGCGTCCGCGAGCGTGCGCGCACGTCGTGAGCGCAGGGTATGAACTCCCCATCCGGTGAGTCCGCGAACGCCGCTGATTCGGTCTTCGCAATGGGGGAAAGCGGTTCGGCCGCACCCGATTTCCCGCCGCTGACGACCGGCGAGCTGACAACGCTGCTGGCGGAAACGGCCGAGTCCGGCGGCGCCCTCGTGATCGAATGGCGCAGCCGCCGTCCGCTGTCCGCCACGGCGCGGGTGCGCCTCGGCGACGGAACGCGCGTGGTGGTGAAGCGGATGCCCTCGGCCCTGCGCGATCCCGGCACCCTCGCTCCCGAGCATGCGTTCATGAATCACCTTCGCGGACAAGGCATCCCGATTCCGCAGGTGCGAACCGTACAGCAGCACGGCAAGTTCACCTACGAGATCCAGCAACTCGGGATCGGTGTGGACCGCTATCGCGACGACTTCTCGTGGAGTCCGTATCACTCGCTCGCCGATGCGACCGCGGCCGGCGCGATGCTGGCCCGCCTGCATCTCGCCGCCACCGGATTCGAGGCACCGGAGCGCCCGCCGCATCCGCTGTCGGCCGCGCTGTGCACCGATCCCATCGCCGGCATCGAGCGATACGCCGCGCACCGCCCGCCCGTCGCCCGATTCCTGGCAGCGCGACACTGGCGAGCGGACTGGGAACCGATCGGCGCGCAGTACGCCGATGGCCATGCGTCGGCGGATGCGGCCCCGGACGGCCCGGCAGTCGACGACCTGTCCGCCGCGGTCGCGACCCTGCCCGCGCTGTGGACCCACAACGATTGGCACGGCACGAACCTGCTCTGGTCGGACGGCGGGATCGCCACCGTCCTGGATTTCGGTCTCGCGAACCGGACCGTGGCCGTCTTCGATATCGCCACCGCGATCGAACGCTTCGCGATCGACTGGCTCTCGGTCGCGGCGGGCGGCCCGGCCCGCGTGCAGGCCGCGCAGCTCGCCGCGTTCCTGCGGGGTTACGGCGGGATCCGGCCGCTGCATCGGGTCGAGCGCGACGTTTTGCCGGACCTCTTCCCACTCGTGCACATCGGCTACGAATTGTCCGAAATCGATTACTTTCTTACGATTCCGCCTCGTCGGCAGGTGCGCAATGCCCGGATCGCTTACCGTAACTACTTTCTCGGTCGCTCGGTTTGGGCCGCATCGGCCGAGGGCAAGGCCTTCACGACCATGTTGCGACGACTGACCGCCGAGTGCTGTTAGGTTGCTGTCTGCGGGTCACGGGGGAACGGTGACAACGGAGGAGACGGGTGTGGCTGAGCCGACGCCAACGCAGGATACGGCCGGATCGGTGCCGAACCCCCGGTGGGGTGGACTGCTACGAACCAAATCGGTCGAACAATCGATCCGGGATACCGATGAACCCGATTCCAAACTCCGCAAGGATCTGACGGCCTGGGATCTCACCGTCTTCGGCGTCGCCGTCGTGGTCGGTGCGGGCATCTTCACGCTGACCGCCCGCACGGCCGGCAATGTGGCGGGGCCGTCGGTCTCGCTGGCCTTCGTCTTCGCCGCCATCGCCTGCGGTCTCACCGCGCTGTGCTACGCCGAATTCGCCTCCACCGTTCCGGTCGCCGGCAGCGCCTATACCTTCTCCTACGCCACCTTCGGTGAGTTGGTGGCGTGGATCATCGGCTGGGACCTGATCCTCGAATTCGCCCTCGCCGCATCGGTTGTCGCCAAGGGCTGGTCGCAGTACCTGGGCGAGGTGATGGGATCGCGTTCGCCGATCGTGCATTTCGGGTCGGTCGCATTCGATTGGGGCGCGGCCCTGTTGATCGTCATCCTGATGGTGCTGCTCGTGATCGGCACCAAGGTGTCCTCGCGGGTGTCGGCGATCGCGGTCGCGATCAAACTGTCGGTGATCGCCGTGGTGATCGTGGTGGGGCTGACCTATTTCAAGCCGTCCAATCTGAAGCCCTACATTCCGCCGTCGCAGCCCAGCAGTACCGGGGAGGGCCTGCACCAGACGTTGTTCCAATGGCTGACCGGCGCCGGTGACAGCAACTTCGGCTGGTACGGACTACTGGCCGCGGCCAGCCTGGTGTTCTTCGCGTTCATCGGATTCGATGTCGTGGCCACCACCGCGGAGGAGACGAAGAATCCACAGCGCAATGTGCCGCGCGGAATCCTGGGCTCGCTGTTGATCTGCACCATCCTGTATGTGGCCGTGACGCTGGTGCTGACCGGCATGGTGCCCTACACCGAGCTCGCCGGCAACGACGCCACCCTCGCCACCGCGTTCAAACTGCACGGGGTCACCTGGGCCAAGAACGTCATCTCCGTCGGCGCGCTGGCCGGTCTGACCACCGTGGTGATGGTGCTGTATCTGGGCCAGACCCGCGTGTTGTTCGCGATGTCGCGCGATGGCCTGCTCCCGCGCCGCCTGGCCCGGACCGGTCGCTTCGGCACTCCGGCTACGCTCACCATCGGCGTCGGCACGGTCTGTGCCGTACTGGCCGGATTCGTGCAGTTCGGCACGCTCGAGGAGATGGTGAACATCGGCACGCTGTTCGCCTTCGTGCTGGTGTCGGTCGGTGTGATCATCCTGCGCCGCACCCGTCCCGAACTGCCGCGCGGATTCCGGGTGCCGCTGGTGCCGCTGATTCCGATCCTCGCCGTGCTGGCGTGCCTGTGGCTGATGCTGAATCTGTCGGTGGAGACCTGGTTGCGATTCGTGATCTGGATGGCGATCGGGTTGGTCGTCTACTTCACCTACGGTGTGCGGCATTCGGTGCTGCGGTCGCGACCGGTCTCCGATACTCCCGCGCCGGCGTCCGGGGGCCACGCGTCGGAAGGCTGAGGATCCGAGGGCCGGCCACCGGTGAACGCCGCCAGGGCCAGCTCGCGGGCTCGATCGAGCTGATCGATCACCACCTCCCAGGCCGGGTGACCCGCGTCCGGCGCGCGCAGCAGATCGCGATGGATGCGCAGCAGCGTGCGGGTGGCCTCCGCGGTGTGTGCGGCCGCCTGCAGCGCCGGGGCGGAGGGCACGGTGGTGAAATGCAGGCCGGCGATCCGATGGGCGAGCCAGTACGCCTCGAAATGCGCTTGCGCACAGTGCTCTTCGCGGTGTTCGGGATCGTCGGTGGCGTCGGTGACGGTACCCGGCCCGGCGGCGCGGGCCCGTTCTTCGAGTGCGGTGAGATCGGGGGCGCCGGTCAGGGAGTGCCGCAGATCATCGCCCATCATGCGGTACAGCAAACCGGCGAGCAGGGCATGTTCGACCCCGGCGGAATCGGTTCCGGACATTTCCGAAATGCGGGCCTGCTCGGCGGCTTCGTCGGTATCGGCGTGCAGTACCGCCAGCGCGGCCCGCAGTTGCGCAGTGGTAGCCATCGCGACAGAGGCTACCTCCTAGCAAACGTTTTGCCCATACCGTCGCGGCGAATGATCCGCGACCTCGGTCACCGGCGGTCCCTCGGCGTCCCGATAGGTGCGCGCCACCAGCGCGGCCCGCAGATACCAGAGGCCGCTCGGTTGTGAAGGGTCCAGCCCGGTGAGCTGTCCAATCCGTTTGAGCCGATAGTCGACGGTATTGGTGTGCACCTGCAACTGCCGGGCGGTACGGCGGCGGGAGAGTCCGGTGGCCATATGCCGCCGCAGCGTCTCGAGCAGATCCGGATGGTCGTCGAGCGGATCCAGCAGTGTGCCCAGGCGCTCCAAACCCGGTCCGGGACGGGTCAATTGGTATTCCATCGCCAGATCGGCGAACCGGTACAACCCGGGCGGGCTGGCCAGCCGCAGCACCGTGTCGAGCAGTTCGTGCACGCGGTCGGCGGCCGCGGAGATCTGCTCGGTGGGCGTCGCGAGCGCGGTGGCGGTGAGCCCGACCTGGGCCGCCTCGGACAGTTCGGCGATCAGCTCGTCGAGTTCGTGCTCGCCGAACATCGCCTCCGGGACGAGGATCGTGCCGCCGTCCACGCTCAGCAACGACAGCACCCGTCCACCACTGCGATTGGCCAGGGCGGTCTGCAACCGGCGCAGTTTGCGGCGCGCCACCACTTTCCCGTCCACGTTCGGATGGGATTCGTCGGGATGCGGCGGAATGCTCATCGCCACCACGACATACGCCGGTTCGATCTCGATCCCGCTCGCGCGGGCCATGGTCGAGGTGGGATGCCCGGCCAGCAGTGCCGAGACCAGCGTGTGCACCGCGGTGTGGTGTTCGGTGACCGCGGCCTGATGTTCGCGCACATAGGCGAGCGCTACCGCGGGAGTGATGGTGTCGAGAATGCGCAACAGCAGCTGCGCCGGGTTCTCGGGCCGCTGCTCCGGATCGGTCTGGGTGAGCAGCAGGTCGAAGGCCAGCCGGAATCCCTCGTGCACCGCGTGGTGCACGGTGTCGATCGGGATGCCCTCGCGTGCCCAGTTCGCGGCCGCGCGCTGCAGGCGCCCGACCTTCTCGTCCGGTTCGCGGCCCTCGAGGATGTCCACGGTCAGTTCCAGGCAGACCCTGGTCACCGCGGTGATGTCGCCGTGCAGGGCGTCACCGGGCAATGTGGAGCACGGTGCCACGTGTTCGGCGAAATGCCCGACCAGTTGGCGGGAGAGCACCCGGACGTCGTGGCGGGGGCGGGCGTTCATCGTCGTACTACCTTCTCACTGCTCAGGATGTGATCGGCCGGCCGGGCGCCGGACGCAATCGATGGGCGACCAGCGCCGCGGACAGCAATCGTGATCCGTTCGGATCGCTCGGGTCGGCGCCGGTCAGTTCGCCGATGCGGCGCAGCCGATAACTGAACGTGTTGGGGTGGACGTGAATTTCGGTGGCGGCCGCCTTACGATCGGAGCCGTGGCGCAGATGGGCGTCGAGCGTCTCCATGAGATGCGGTGCCTGGCGCAGCGGTTCGATCCGCTCGGCCAGCCGGTCACGGGCCACGCCGGGCCGCGTGAGCTGATACTCCAGTAGCAGGTCGTCGAGCCGGTACACCCCGGTCGGCCGCCCGGACATATGTGCCAGCTGCGCCACCTCCGCGGCCTGGTGCGCTGCCTCCGGCACGGATTCGCGCCTGGTGCCAGGGGTTTCGGCGACAACCACATCGGCGCCGAACTGTTCGGCGAGTTCGGTGGCCAACTCCGCGCCGGCGCTCTCCGGCCATCCCAGGACGCCCGGAAGCAGCACGACCGCGGTCTCGCCGTCGAAGGTGTGCAGCGCGGTCGGCCCCGCTACCCGGTCCAGAACGCGCTGCAGGATGCGAATGCGGCGACGGACCACCAGATTCGCGGCCGCGGCCGGCTGCGGATCGGTGCGTACCTGAACGGCGAGAACCGAATACCGTTCGGCCAGAGCGGTATCGGCGCGGGCGGCCTGCTCCTCGGCGGCCTGCCCGCCCACCAGCGCCGCGCACAGGGCGCGCCTGGCCTCACGTTCCGGATGGTAGATCGAGTGCTCGACCGCCGCGTACCCCTCGACCGTGATCAGATTGATGTGCATGAGCAATTCGAGTGCGCGCGAACCGAACTCGATCAACTGGTCCCGATCCGCGGGCCCACTCACCGCCACCGCCTCCTGCAGAACCTGCTGGCCGGAACGGTGCACCGCCTCCATCAGCAGCGGCAGCGGCAACCGGTCCTCCGCATGCCGCTCGACCACCGGTTGAACGAAGGTGGCGACCTCCGCGCGGGTGAATTGCCGCTGCTGCGCGAGGGAGTGCAGGAAGGCGTGCGCACATCCGTAGATGGCCGGAAGCACCTCGGCGAAATGGTCCGCGGGCAGATCGGCGGCCGACGCGGACAGACCCAGGCCGGAGGCCAGGACGCGTTCGGCGAACTGCGGCAGTCGGTCGAGCATGCGCGCGGCGAGACTCGGGGGTGCGGAATTGACGGCAACCGGCATGCGCCGATTGTCGCGGGCCACATGGGCGGCGGCAAGAGGTCGCGGCGCCGCGACAAGAATTCGTTTCCGGCGACAAATCCCGCCACCGGATCTATGTATCCGAGTGCAGTGACTTTCCCGCCCCTGCCGATGACGCTGAATGCGGCCGCCGAAAACGTTTGTCGGCGTGCCGGTAGGGAAGGTTGCAATGAAGCTTCGTCATCGAATCCCGGCGCTCGCCGCCCTGATCTGCGCGGCCGTCATCGGCTCCGGAACAGCGACCGCATCGCCGCCCGACACCCCGGAAACACAGCTGGCCGAACTGATCGCCGCGGGACTGCATTCCGCGGACGGCGCTGTGCCGCAGCCGGTTCTGGACACCGGCAGCAGTTCCGTTTCCGGCGGCCGGGCCGCCAGCCACGCCAGCGACGCGGTGGGCGAAGGACCCGAACTGACCTCCTACCTGGCCGCATTCGGTTACGGACTCACCCGTCCGGATGCTGCCCCGCCGGGCGCGAACCGCTGGGATTGTGTGCCGAGCGCCGACCATCCGAAGCCGATCGTGCTGGTGCACGGCACCTGGCTCAACGCCTACGACAGTTTCGCCTATATGGCCCCGAAACTCGTTCGTGCGGGCTTTTGTGTTTTCGCTTTCAATTACGGACGGTCCGGTCTGCTCGACGGCGGTGGTCTCGGCGCGGTACTTCCCGGACGTTATGCGGTCGGGCCGATCGAGGATTCGGCGCGGCAACTGGCGGCCTTCGTCGACCGGGTGCGCGCTACCACACATTCCGATCGCGTCGACATCGTCGCGCATTCCCAGGGGGCGCCGGTAGCCGATCAATATCTGAAATTCGGCGGCGGCGCCGAAAAGGTCGGACAACTGGTCAGTTTCGGCGGCACCCACCACGGAACGACATTGCTGGGCATGGCCACGCTGGGCCGGATCATCACGAATCTGGGTATCGATATCCTCGGTTTCTACCGTCCGCTGATCGGCCCGGCGAATATTCAGCAGGCCGTCGGCTCCCCGTTTCTGAACCAGCTCAACGTCGCCGGCGACACGGTGCCCGGCGTGGCGTACACCGTGGTGGCCTCCCGCTACGACGAGGTGATGAATCCGGTGGAGCTGGCGTATCTGCGGGCCGGGCCGGATGCCACGGTGAACGACATCACCCTGCAGGACGGCTGCGAGCAGGACCTGTCCGATCACCTGACGATGATGTACTCCCCGCGGGCGCTCTCGATCGCGCTGCACGCGCTCGATCCGCAGCGGAATCCGACGCTGAGCTGCGGCTTCAACCCGTGGCTCGTCGGCGGCGGGGGCGGGCTGTGAGCGGCCGGCGTCCCCTGCCACCGCGGCCGGATGCCGATCCCTTCCATCGAGCGCCGGAAGGCTTCGAAGCGAAGCCGGCGGGCGCCATCCTGCGCAGCCGGGTCGTGGAGATGGCGGCCTTCGGTGTTGTCCCGCTGCGGGTTTCGGCCTGGCAGCTGCTCTATCGCACCAGCGATCTGAACGGTACGGCCGAGGCGGCGGTCACCACGGTGCTGCTGCCCCGGGACTGCGCGCCCGGGCGGCCGCTGGTCTCCTTTCACTGCGCGATCGATGCCGTTGCACCGCAGTGCTTTCCGTCCTACGCGCTACAGCGCGGCGCCCGGGCGATCGGTGCGATTCCGCAACTCGAACTGCCGTTGATCGCGGCGGCGCTGGCTCGGGGCTGGGTGGTATCGGTGCCCGACCACGGGGGCAGCGAGGGCAGATTCGGGGTGGCACGGGAGCCGGGCCACCGCGCGCTGGACGGCATCCGCGCGGCGCTGAATTTCGTTCCGCTGGGCTTGAATTCGCGAACCTCGATCGCGCTGTGGGGGTACTCCGGCGGTGGCCTGGCCACCGCCTGGGCTGCCGAACTCGCCGAAACCCATGCGCCCGAGCTGAATATCGTCGGCGCCGTGGCCGGCTCGCCGGTGGGTGACCCCGGTGCGGCGTTCGAGCGCCTGAACGGCACGGTGTTCGCCGGATTCGCCATGGTCTTCACTGCGGGGCTGCGTCGCGGCTATCCGGATCTGGATACCGCACTGCGGGCGGCCCTGCAGCCCCGCTATCTGGCGATGCTCGCCGAAGCCGAAGTGTCGGCGACCTTTCCGCTGCTGGCCCGGCTCGCCCGCCGCGATGTCGGGCGCTACGCCGCGGGCGGACTGCCCGGCCTGCTGAACACCGCCGAATTACGTGCGGTACTCGCCGACATCCTGCCCGGTCGCCGGGCACCGCGCATGCCGATGCTGATCGTGCAGGGCGTCCACGACGAGGTGATCGCCGTCGACGACGTCGATGCTCTCGTACGGCGCTACGAAGCGGCCGGAGCGGATATCGGCTATCTGCGCGATCGGCTCAGCGCACATCTGCCGCTGGAATTCCTGGCCATCCCGGTGATGGTCGACTGGCTCGCCGACCGATTCGCCGGACGGCCGACGACTCCCGGGACACGCACGGTGTGGTCGGTGGCGGTGACCCGGCGCGCGCTCGCGGGGCACCGCCGGCTGGCCGCGCTGAGCGTTCGGTTGCTGACCGGACGCCGAATCCGGGGTGCGCCGCCGAGAGACATCGGCGAAAGTGCCGATGCCGGTGTGGTGCGCTCCCGCCGCGCTTCGATCGCCGAGAGCGGCCGCTCGCGCGCATGATCGTCGGTGGACCGGTCAGTTGACCTGGAACCGCAGGTAGTGGCCGCTTTCGCGAATGCGGTGTGTCCGGCTGCGGGCGAGGCGCCGGTGCGGTTCAATTGGTTCTGTTTGACGAGTTGTCACTGCATGCTCTGCGCTCCAACCGGCATCACCCCAGTACCGGCATCACCTCAGCATCCGAGAGGACAACGAACGTGAGCATGGTTCTCGCCGTACACGATATGTACACCACCGTGCTGGCTCAGGTCGGCAACCCCACGCCGGAAACTCCGCCGGCCGCGGACAAACTGCTGAAGCTGGTCCGCTACTTCACCTGGTTCGTCCTGCTGTCCGGCGTCACCGCCATCACCTACGGCGGCGGCCGCTTCGCCTGGGAGAAGTGGAGCGGCGGCGCGCTGGAGTCGCCGAAGATGGTGGCCGGCGCGATGATAGGCGGTGGTGTCGCGACCAGTGCGGGCACCATCATGAACGCCGTCCTCGGGAGCTGACCGACCCACCCGCGCGGGGGTGCCGGATATCCGGCACCCCCGCGCGGGTGGTGTCCGGGCTCGTCCGCGAGCCGCGGTCGACACCGTGCGAGCGCGAACGCAACGGTGCGACCGCGGGCGATCAGTTCTGCCCGAGCATTCCGCGCATCTGCTGAATCTCGGCCTGCTGCGCGGTGAGAATGTTGTGCGCCAGCGCCTTCGCGTCGGCGTTCGTGCCGTCGGCGATCTCGGTATTCGCCATATCGACCGCGCCCTGATGGTGCGCGATCATCATCTGCAGCCACATCCGGTCGAAGTCGGCGCCGGACGCGTCGCGCAGCTGTGTCATCTGCTCCGGCGTCATCACGCCGTTCATCGGATGGTTCATGGTCGCCTGCGGCGCGGGCTTGCCGAAACTGTGCAGCAGCGCGGCGAACTGCTCCATCTCCGGGGCCTGTGCCTTCTCCACGTTCGCGGCGAGGGTGATCAATTCCTGATTCTGCGACCGGCCGGGTACGAGCTTCGCCATCTCCACCGCCTGCGCGTGATGCGGGTACATCATGGTCAGGAAGCTGACGTCGGCGTCGTTGTAATCGGTGCGGGTCGCGGTGGACGGTGCGCCGGTGTGATTCATCCCGGGCATATCGGCCATCGGCGAATGCGACGCCGAGGCCGGTGCGGAGGTGTTCGAACTGCCGGAGTCGTCGCTGCCGCAACCGGCGACGATCAGGGCGGCAGCGGCGAGGGCGGCGGTAGACAGCATGCGAATACGAGAAGTGAACATGAATGTGCTCCTGGGGAATTGCGATGGGCGATGACCTGTCGGGCCGGTATCCGCGCGCGTTCGCACGCCGATCCGGCGGGCCGGTCAGATCCGCAGAATCGCCAAGTCGGCCAGGGAGAGCACGGTCCACGGAGGCGGCCGGGTGCGCCGGCGCAGCCCGGCGCGCGCGAGGTGCCCGGCGTCGAGAATCCGATCGGCGCCGAGCCAGGCGATCACCGCCAGACCGAGCGCCAGTGCCAGGGTCACCAGCACGAAGACACAGGCGTGCATACCGGCGTGGGTGGTGCAGCCGTCGCAGTCGGAGCCGTCGGCTACCGCGGGGGTGGTCCGCACGGCCGCGGCCATCGATCGGTCCGTGGTCGCTCCGGCGGGCGCGGTGGCCGGTACGGAATGGTCGCCGTGACGGTTGTGCGAAATGCTCTGTGTGGCAAGCACAATCGGTGCTGGGCTCGTCATCGCCGGTGCGATGGCGGCAGGCGATACGGCCGGTTCGGCGGCCATCGCGTGCCCGGTGGAGAAGACCACCGCGTGCATGACGGCGACGCCGATCAGCAGGGTCAGCACACCGAGCACCCGGACGAATCCGGGCGCGCGACGGAGGCGACCCACTGCGAGCACGGCCCCAGTCTACGCACCGTTCACCTACCCCCGGGCGGTATGGGTGGCGACGATCACCCGGTGGCGATGTCGATCACCAGCCGTACGGGCCGGTCCAGCGCGGTCACCGAGAACGGCGGCCGGTCCGCGTTCACGCCGATGAACGATTGCGTCGTGCCCTCGTAATCCTGGGCGCCGTAGACCCCGGCGATATTCGGCGCGCTCGGATCGGTGACCGGGTCCGGGCCGCTGTAGGGCGTCACCCCGCTGTCCCACGGGTAGGCGGTACCCAGGATCTGGACCTCGAGAATGGAGGCGCCGGCGATCTGCAGTTCCCGGCCGCTGCCGTTCTGCACCGCGCGGTCGGTGTAGCGCACAGTCCAACCGGGCGCCCCGCCGGTGCCGCCGAATTCGTACACCACCCGGTCGAAACCGTCGTGGTGGCCGATGCGCACATCGGTCACGGTGAGCCGGGTGTCGGTGGCCGGGGTGGCCTGCTGCGGTGAGGTTCCCGAGGGCGGCGCCTGGCTCGGCTCGGGCGTCGCCGTGACGGCGCCGGTCGCGGGCGGCATCGGCGTTCGGCCGGTCTGATTCGAGCCACCGTCCGAGCAACCCGCCAGCAGTAGGAGTCCGGCAACCACCGTCAATGCCAGCCTGTTACCCATGGGCCGATGGTATGCCGTCGGGCGCCAGGGGTCGTGGTGACGACACGGCAACGGTCTAGCACACTGTAGGAATGCTGGAGGTCGACGACATACTGAGCCGATTGCGGCGCTATCCGGATGTGGAAGCAGTGAACCTCTACGCCGTCGATGCCGCCGATCGCCTGATCCTCGATACCGCCGCGGAACTGCTCGCGGCGGCCGGCCCGGGCCGGGTGGCGGTGATCGACGACTGTTACGGCGCACTGACTCTCGGCGCGGCCGCCGCCCACGACCTGCGCGATATCCGGGTCCACCAGGATCTGCTGACCGGTGAGCAGGCGCTGGCCAACAATGCCCGCGCCATCGATCTGGCCGATCGCTACACCGCGCACGATCTGGGTCCGGACCTGCTCGCCGGGGTCACCGTGGTCCTGTTGCGATTACCCCGCATGCTGTCCGGTCTCGCCGAAATCGCCGAGACCGTCGCCCGTTACGCCGATCCACAGGTCACCGTGATCGCCGGCGGCCGCGACAAGTATCTGACACCGGCGATGAACGACGTGTTGGCGGAATACTTTTCCGGTGTCCAGGCCAGCCGGGGCCGGCAGAAGTCGCGGACGATCACGGCGACCGGGCCGAAAATGCCGGGGCCAGCGCAGTTTCCGCTGCGGGAGCAACTGGACGACATCGCTGTGCAGGTGGTCGCGCACGGAGCGGCCTTCTCCGGGGCGCGGCTCGACATCGGCACCCGCTTCCTGCTCGAACACCTGGATCGGATGAAGCCCGACGCGCGCGAGGCGATCGATCTCGGTTGCGGCACCGGCATACTCGCCACCGCCCTGGCCAAGGCGCGCCCGCACATCACCGTGGTCGGGACCGACCAGTCCGCGGCCGCGGTCGCCTCGGCCCGCGCCACCGCTGCCGCGAACGGGGTCGGCGACCGGGTCACCGTGGTCCGCGACGACGCGATGGCGGCGGTGGGCGACCACAGCACCGATCTGGTGCTGTGCAACCCCCCTTTCCACGTCGGCGCCGCCGTGCACACCGGCTCGGCGATCAAGATGTTCGCCGAAACCGGGCGGGTTCTGCGCCCGGGCGGGGAGCTGTGGACCGTATACAACAGCCATCTCAACTATCGCGGCGTCATGGACCGCTTGGTCGGCACGACCGACGTGGTGGGCCGTAATCGCAAATTCACCGTGACTCGGTCCGTGTGTGGCCTGCACACCGCCCGGCGGGAGTAGATTACGGGCAGTACAGTCTGATATGTCCGATTTGATGTCCGGTTCGGGAACTTGCTCCCGGAGCGGATCGTTGGATACTCAGAACGGACACGACGGACGTGGACCGCTACTTCGGAAAGGCACGGGACCTTGCGCACCACAAGTAACCCGATCTTCAAAAATTTGCCGCAACAACAGGGCGGTGGATACGCGGGATTCGGTTCGGCGGCAGCGGGCGCCGGGCAGTTCGCGCAGTACGGACAGCAGAGCCCGTACGGTGTCCAGCAGCCGTATCAGCAGGCGCCGGCCACCCGGCCGATGACGATCGACGATGTCGTCACCAAGACCGGCATCACCCTCGGCGTGGTCACCCTCGCCGCGATCATCGCCTACGGTGCCACCGCGGCCAACCACGCGCTGGCCCCGCTGTTCGTGATCGTCGGTGGTCTGGTCGGCTTCGCGCTGGTCATGGTCGCCACCTTCGGCCGCAAGCAGGACAACAAGGCCATCGTGCTGAGTTACGCGGCCGCCGAAGGCTTCTTCCTCGGCGCGCTGTCGTTCATGTTCACCAATGTGGAATTCGGTGGCGTCGGCGGTGGCGGTCTGATCGCCCAGGCCGTCCTGGGCACCTTCGGTGTGTTCTTCGGCATGCTCGTGGTCTACAAGACCGGTGCCATCCGGGTCACCCCGCGCTTCACCCGCATGCTCGTCGGCGCCATGATCGGCGTGATCGTGCTGATGCTGGGCAACCTGATCGCCGCCTTCTTCACCCCCGGCGGCTTCGGCCTGCGCGACGGCGGCACCGTGGCGATCATCTTCAGCCTGGTCTGCATCGCGATCGCGGCCTTCAGCTTCCTGCTCGACTTCGATGCCGCCGACCAGCTGATCCGCGCCGGCGCGCCGGAGAAGGCCGCATGGGGCGTCGCCCTGGGCCTGACCGTCACCCTGGTCTGGCTGTACCTGGAGATCCTGCGCCTGCTGAGTTATCTGCAGAACGACTGATCCTGGCGGGATATGCTCCCGACCGGACGATGAACGGGTGGCTGCCGAACGGCAGCCACCCGTTCGCATATCGGGAGGGGCTCATGCGAGCAGTTCGGCCGGGAGCACATCGGTGGCGACATGGTCGTCGCCGCAGTGATCGGCCAGAATCGCGACTCCGGCCGCATTGTTCAGGCGCAGCGGCAGGATCTCCAGATACTCCGGCGAGGCGTACCAGGCCTGTGCCGCTTCGTAATCGGGGAATTCGATGACGATCGCGACGGCGCTCGCGGGCCCCTCGGCCACCAGTTGCCGCCCGCCGTGGACGATGAACTTCCCGCCGAACGGCGCCAGCGTGCCGTCGATCCGGCGCAGATACTCCACGATCTCGGCATTGACATCCACATCGTGCAGATGGGCCACAGCGTAGGCAGGCATCTCGAACTCCTCGAACCGAGTGGTGTTGACGCCTTCGATACTTCCGCGCCGGAGGCCGGAGAACGATTACCCGCCAGGTAATGCGCGCCGAACCCGGACCGCCGGGCCGCAACGCGAATCGGCCGGTCCTCACCTTTCGATGCGGACCGGCCGACTGCGGTACTACTAACTCAGGCGCTCGATGACCATGGCCATGCCCTGGCCACCGCCGACACACATGGTCTCCAGACCGAACTGCTTGTCGTGGGTCTGCAGGTTGTTGATCAGGGTGGCGGTGATGCGGGCGCCGGTCATGCCGAACGGGTGGCCGAGGGCGATGGCGCCGCCGGAGACGTTCAGCTTGTCCAGATCCATCTTCAGCTCACGAGCCGAGCCCAGTACCTGCACGGCGAAGGCCTCGTTGATCTCGTAGAGGTCGATGTCGTCGATGGTCTTGCCGGCGATCTTCAGCGCCTTGCGCACGGCCTCGATCGGGCCCAGGCCCATGATCTCCGGCGACAGACCGGACACGCCGGTGGACACGATGCGCGCCAGCGGGGTCAGGCCCAGCTCCTTGGCCTTGGTGTCGCTCATGATGACCAGCGCGGCGGCGCCGTCGTTGAGCGGGCACGCGTTACCGGCGGTGATGGTGCCGTCCGGGCGGAAGACCGGCTTGAGCTGCGAGATCTTCTCGTAGGTGGTGCCGGGGCGCGGGCCGTCGTCGGTGGAGACGACGGTGCCGTCGGGCAGCGTCACCGGGGTGATCTCACGCTCGAAGAAGCCGGCCTTGATGGCCTCCTCGGCGCGGTTCTGCGACCGCACGCCCCAGTGGTCCTGGTCCTCGCGCGAAATGCCGGTGAACTGCGCCACGTTCTCGGCGGTCTGGCCCATCGCGATGTAGATGTCGGGCAGGTCGCCGCCCTCACGCGGGTCGGCCCAGCCGTCGGAGCCGCCCTCGGCGCGCTTGGCGGTGCGGGCCTCGGCCTCGCCGAACTTCTCGTTGTGGGTGTCCGGCCAGCCGTCGGAGGTGCCCTTCGGGAACCGCGACACGGTCTCGACACCGGCGGAGATGAACACGTCGCCCTCACCGGCCTTGATGGCGTGCAGCGCCATCCGGGTGGTCTGCAGCGACGACGAGCAGTACCGGTTCAGGGTCACGCCGGGCAGGAAGTCGTAGCCGAGCTGGGTGGCGACCACCTTGGCCATATTGAATCCGGCCTCGCCGCCGGGCTGTCCGCAGCCGAGCATCAGATCGTCGATGTCGGCGGGGTTCAGCGCCGGAACCTTGTCCAGGGCGGCGCGGACCATCTGGGTGGCGAGGTCGTCGGGACGCATGGTCACCAGCGAACCCTTGCCTGCGCGGCCGATGGGGGAGCGGGCGAACGAAACGATGACGGCCTCTGGCATGAGGACTCCTTATATCGAGGTCGCCGAATCGGTCAGCCGACCGTTTCGGTACAGGGGTACGACAATTCAACCCCGAATCTACGTCGCCGCGGTGTGGCTCGGAACACCCGGTCGGGATGGATCCCGTTCATCGAGCTCACGCAGCAGTGCCGGGAGCAGGTGCCGGGCCGCCAACGCGTATCCGGCGGGCGAGGGATGGAACCCGTCGGCGGAGAAGAGCACCTCCGGGGTGCTGCGGAAGTCGTGGCCGAGCAGATCGCCCATCGCCACGGGCGTGCCGCCGGCCGAACGGACCGCGCCGACCTGGGCCCGGGCCAGCCGCGCGCTCCAGCGGTGCACGACCGTGCTCAACGGTTGCGGGATCGCGGCCACGGTGCCGAGATCCGGGCAGGTGCCGACCACCACGACGGCGCCCGCCTCGCGCAGGCGTCCGACCGCGTGCCGCAGCCGCTGCGCCGAACGCCAGATCGAATGTTTCTTGGTGACATCGTTGGCGCCGACCAGGATCACCGCGGCGTCCGGCGGCGGGCCGGCGATGAACATGGCGTCGACCTGACCGGCCAGGCCCTTCGAGGTGGCGCCCGAAATCGCCTTGGTACTCAGGCGAATTCGCCATCCGGTGGCATCGGCCAGTCCGCGGGCCACCAGGACGCCGGGCACCTGCTCGGCATCGGCGCAGCCCACCCCGGCGGCCGTCGAATCGCCGAAGACCATCAGATGCAGGTCGAACGGCACGCCCGCGCGCCACGGTTCCGGAGCCACGCAGTCACGGGTGTACACGCCGTCGGCCTCCGGCGGCTTGGAGGTGTCGCGGCCGATCACGGTGCGCGCCGCGCGCGCCTGCGACATCAGCAGGCGATAGGTCGCCCAGCCCGCGGTGCCCGCCCCGGAGCCGACCGCCACCGCGGCGGCCGCGCTCGCCGCGACCGTCCGCCACGTCCTGGAAGCCACCCGCTAACCTCCCGTCTCACTCCGACGCTGCCACCGACCGGACCTTCCGCGGCGGGCCCGTTGCCCGCGGCGGTGCGAATCCGGTGCGGCCACGAGGGGGCGCGCCCGGTCCGGTCCTACCGATTATGCGGTGCGTGCGACGCGCCGACCAGGGACGAGGCGGCGCGCGTCAGGAAACGTCGAATGCGCCGTGCGCGGGAATGTTGAGGTTGTTCGTGGTGACCGTGACCTCGATATGACCCGGCCCGGTGTTCTGGAACTCCGCGTACAGGATGCTGCCGTAGATCCCGGAGACGACGTTCAGGCGGTACTCGCCGGCGGCACCGGTGTTGGTGTTGCGCCACGCGACGGTGGTGTCGACGTTGCACAGCGGGGCCAGCGGATACTGTCCCGGGCCCACCCCCTGGATCGCCAGGGCCTGGACGTTGAACACCGCCCGGCCCGGCCAGTCGGGACTGGTATCCACCCAGGTCCGGATATTCCCCCCGCACAGTCCGCCGTAGAACACACTCGGCGTTTGCGGGAACTCGACGGTCTGTGCGCTGGCCGAGGCGGACGCGATGGCGGTCACGGCCCCGACGGTCGCGCCCACTACTGCGGCGGCGCGAGCGGTCTTCGGCATCCTCACGTTCCGCATAGTAACCGCACGACCATGTCCTCGCCGGATCGAACGCAGCGCTCGCCGTACCAAACGCAAGCCGCCCGCGCGGCTCTGCGACGATGTAGCTATGCGTATCGCGAACCACGTCGTCGACCTGATCGGAAATACCCCGCTCGTCCGGTTGAACTCTGTGGTGGGCCCGAACTCCGGGGTGGTGGCCGCGAAGATCGAATATCTCAACCCCGGTGGCAGCTCGAAGGACCGCATCGCGGTCAGGATGATCGACGCCGCCGAGGAACAGGGATTGCTGAAGCCGGGCGGGACCATCGTGGAACCGACCTCCGGAAACACCGGAGTGGGTCTGGCCCTGGTCGCCCAGCAGCGCGGTTACAAATGCGTCTTCGTCTGCCCGGACAAGGTCAGCGAGGACAAGCGCAACGTGTTGCGCGCCTACGGTGCCGAGGTGGTCGTCTGCCCGACCGCGGTGCCGCCGGAGCATCCGGACAGCTACTACAGCGTCTCGGACCGGCTCACCCGTGAGATCCCGGGCGCGTGGAAGCCCGACCAGTACTCCAACCCGGGCGGTCCGGCCAGCCACTACGAGACCACCGGTCCCGAGATCTGGCGCGACACCGAGGGCAAGGTCACCCATTTCGTGGCCGGTGTGGGCACCGGCGGCACCATCACGGGTGCGGGCCGGTATCTGAAGGAGGTGTCCGGCGGCAAGGTCAAGGTCGTCGGCGCCGATCCGGAGGGGTCGGTCTATTCCGGTGGCACCGGCCGGCCGTATCTGGTCGAGGGGGTCGGCGAGGACTTCTGGCCCTCGGCCTACGACCCCGCGGTCCCGGACGAGATCATCGCCGTCTCCGACGCCGACAGCTTCGAGATGACCCGCCGCCTCGCCCGCGAGGAGGGGCTGCTGGTGGGTGGCTCCTGCGGTATGGCGGTGGTCGCCGCGCTGCGCGTGGCCGAGCGCGATCCGGAGGCGGTCGTGGTGGTGCTGCTGCCCGACGGCGGCCGCGGTTATCTGTCGAAGATCTTCAACGACAACTGGATGAGTTCCTACGGCTTCCTGCAGAGCCGCCTCGACGGCAGCACCGCCGAGCCGACGGTCGGTGACGTCCTGCGGGGTAAGTCCGGCGCGCTGCCGGATCTGGTGCACACCCACCCGCAGGAGACGCTGCGCGACGCCATCGAGATCCTGCGCGAGTACGGCGTGTCCCAGATGCCGGTGGTCGGCGCCGAACCGCCGGTGATGGCCGGCGAGGTGGCCGGCAGCGTCACCGAGCGCGATCTGCTGTCGGCGGTGTTCGAGGGCCGGGCGCATCTGACCGATCCGGTGTCGAAGCATATGAGCCCGTCGTTCCCGCTGATCGGATCCGGCGAGCCGGTGTCGGCGGCGACGAAGGAACTGGAATCCACGGACGCGCTGATGGTCGTCGAGGACGGTAAGCCGATCGGCGTCATCACCCGCCACGATCTGCTCGGATTCCTCAGCGGATCGGGTTTGCCCACGCACTGAGCCCGTTCGGCGCACAACAGCACATCTCGCCCTCGATCACCCGGCCGCGTACACGCGGCCGGGTGATCGCGTTCCGGGCGTTCCCGTGGCCGATCTGCGGCCGTTCACCGTGTCGCCGAGCGCGCATGCGTTCGCAGGCGAATCCGATCGGTCCGCAAACCTTGTCTATCGAGCGCGTCTCGGCGGGGGTTACCGAGCGTTATCGATCGTTACCGAACAGTTGCCGAACGGGCGAAAAAACGGACAAAACGCCCTGATCTGCAACGACACGCGTTATTTTTCTGTGATGCGCAGCACTGCCTCGGAACCGGGAGATCCCCAGGTCAGCGCTATATAGCGAGTGGCAACCGATGCGAAATACGGGTAGCGGCACCGCTTGTTCATTTTGAGTTAAGTTTACGTTCACCTACCGCAACCATCCTGTGACCTCGTTGGTTGTCAGACGTCGAGTCTGAGTCAGTAGCCGGATCGCCATCCGAAAAAAGCATGCAGTACGCGAGGTGAGTCCACAGGGCCCGCCCTGGTTCAGTGCTGCCTGCCGCAGGCCACCGAGGCCGACGCACAGTAGGGAAGAACATCGAATGTCGAAGACCACGACAAGCAGTAGAGCCAAGGCGGTCGCGCGTACCGCCGGATCAGCCACCCTGGCCCTTGCCGCCTTCGCCGCCATCACCTCCGCCGGTGGCCACAAGAGCGACGATGTGAAGCCGGTCGCGCTGGCGTCCACGTTGCTCGCCGCCGCCGAGAAGACCCAGCCCACCGCTGCCGCCGAGCCCATCGCCGCGGCCGCCCCGGCGCCGGCCGCACCCGCCGCCGCCATCCCGGCGCCGATGCCGGCTCCCGCTCCGGCGCCCGCGCCGGTGCTGCCCCCGCCGCCTCCGCCGGCGCCGGTCTACCCGGACAACCTGGACGGGTGGATCCACAACGCTCTCGACATCATGGCCGCGCACGGCATCCCGGGCAGCTACGACGGCATCTACCGCAACGTCATGCGGGAGTCCTCGGGTAACACCCAGGCCATCAACCTGTACGACTCGAATGCCGCCATGGGCATCCCGTCCAAGGGACTGCTGCAGGTCATCGACCCGACCTTCGCGGCCTACCACGTCGACGGCACCTCCTGGGACATCTGGGATCCGGTTGCCAACATCGTGGCTGCCTGCAACTACGCAGCGCACCGCTACGGCTCGATGGACAACGTCAACTCCGCGTACTGAACCGGGATGATCGTTCCGCGCGGGCATGATCCCGCTCACATCGGTCCACGGCCGGGGGTTCCCGGCTCGAGCGCCGTGACGGCACGGATCTAGGCTGGTCCGCATGACCGACGATCAGCTGGGGTTCTCCACACGAGCCGTGCACGCCGGGTTCGATCCCGACCCGCAGACCGGTGCGGTGAATGTGCCGATCTACGCGAGTTCGACCTTCGCCCAGGACGGCGTCGGCGGGATGCGTGGCGGCTACGAGTACGCCCGCACCGGTAACCCGACCCGCGCCGCGCTGGAAGCGAATCTGGCCGCGCTGGAATCCGGGAGTTACGGGCGGGCATTCTCCTCGGGGATGGCGGCCACCGACTGTGTGCTGCGGGCGACGCTGCGCCCGGGTGATCACCTGGTGATTCCGAACGACGCCTACGGCGGGACGTTCCGGCTCATCGACAAGGTGTTCACGCAGTGGGGTATCGAATACTCGGTGGCTCCGGTGTCGGACCCGGACGCGGTCGCAAACGTCTTGCGTCCCAATACCAAACTGGTGTGGCTGGAGACGCCGACCAATCCGCTGCTGAACGTCGGCGATATCGCGGCGCTGGCGGACGTCGCGCACGGCGGCGGCGCGAAACTGGTGGTGGACAACACCTTCGCCTCCCCGTACCTGCAGCAGCCGCTGCTGCTCGGCGCCGATATCGTGCTGCATTCGACCACCAAATATCTGGGCGGTCACTCGGATGTGGTCGGCGGCGCGCTGATCACCGACGACGCCGAACTCGACGCGGCCTTCGCCTTCCTGCAGAACGGCGCCGGCGCGGTCCCCGGACCCACCGACGCCTTCCTCACCATGCGCGGCATCAAAACCCTTGCGCTGCGGATGGATCGGCATTGCGACAACGCCGAGACCCTCGCCGCATTCCTCGCCGACCACTCGGCCATTTCCCAGGTGATCTATCCCGGTCTGCCGGAACACCCCGGAAATCCGGTGGCGCAGAAGCAGATGCGCCGCTTCGGCGGCATGATCTCGGTCCGGCTGAGCGGCGGTAAGCAGGCCGCGCTCGACTTCTGCGCGCGGACGAAGATCTTCACGCTCGCCGAATCGCTCGGTGGCGTGGAATCGCTGATCGAACATCCCGGTGCGATGACCCATGCCTCGACCGAGGGCTCGGAACTGGAGGTGCCCGCCGATCTCGTGCGGCTGTCGGTCGGTATCGAGGACATCGGCGATCTGCTCGCCGACGTGGAGCGGGCGCTGGGCTGACCCGGCGCAACCGGCTCGAGCAAACTGAAACACGAACGGCCGCACCGAATTCGGTGCGGCCGTTCGTGTCGGTGGAGCTATGTCAGGTGTTCGGCCGGGCTGCTGCCCACCCGGCCGGATCTGCCGTGGAGCGCGCGCAGCGCAACCGCGGCGGTCTCACCGCTGCTGCTCGCGTCCATGGACGACACCTTCCCGCGTCAGCTGTGGTACGGCTCCGCGCTGACCAGGGTCACCTTCATCATGTTGCCGTTGGGCAGGCGGTATTCGCGCGTCTCGCCGACCTTCGCGTCGATCAGGGCGCCGCCGAGCGGGGAACTCGGCGAGTAGGTCTCCAGGTCCGACCGGCCCAGGCCCTCTTCGCGGGTCGCGATCAGGAAGGTTTCGGTATCGGTCTCGTCGCCGTCGTAGTAGACCTTGACCACCGAGCCGGGCAGCGCCACACCGGATTTGGTCGGCGCGACGCCGACCTTGGCGTTGTTCAGCAGCTCCTGCAGCTGACGGATGCGGGCCTCCTGCTGACCCTGCTCCTCGCGCGCGGCGTGGTAGCCGCCGTTCTCCTTGAGGTCGCCTTCTTCGCGGCGTTCGTTGATCTCGGCCGCGATGACCGGACGGTTGGCAATGAGCGCGTCGAGTTCGCTCTTGAGCCTCTCATGCGACTCCGGTGTGAGCCAGGTCACTTGCGTCTCAGTCATCTCGATCACTCCCTAGTAGTTGTTCCCGGCGTGCCGGGGTCCGTGATACCCGTCGCACGTGCGCGGGCAGGTGTCCGCGCACAGCAACAGTCGACGGCTAGAGCGATCCGGGGGGATGTTCCTCGAACCCCGACGGTGTCGCGGGCATTGTGTGCCCGGGACCCGGCAGCGCTGGCCGTCAATGCAGCAAACACGGCTCCGAGCGTTCGGAACCGTGTTCGCGCCATTCTAGCACGAATTGGATATGTGCAGGTAGAAGGCTTGAATGTGGGGGTGTCAGCCGGCCTTCAGATAGGCCGGTACCTGATCGCTGCACCCGTAGATATTGCCGTTGGCGGGCCGGGCGGTGGTCCGCACCGTGGTGGTGAGTTCGACGGTTCCGCTGTCCGAGCCCGGGATCAGCACCTCGCGGCGGCCGATCTCACTGCCCCCGGTGTCCATGCCCCGTACCAGGCACACCACCGGCTGCTCCGGGTTCTTGCGGGTCAGCTTGAAGTGCACGGTGAGCGTGGAATCGTCGACGACGTCGTAGCCGAGTTGGTCGGGCTCGATATCCTTGGGACCGTACTGCCGATAACCCACATAGGCGACGATCAGCCCGAGTATCACCACCACGATGCCGAGTGCGATCGGAACCCAGCGGCGGTTGCGCGCGGGACCGGTTCCGTAACGATTCGACACCCGATCGCTGCCCGCTCCCGTCGCCCCGGTGGCGGCGTCGGCGGTGCGCCCGTCCGGATCGGTCCGGTCGGACTGCGGTGCCGCCTCGCTCATGATGTGGTTGCTCCCGTGGTCGATCAGGGGGTAGGTCGGAACAAAAGACCGTCGGATGGAACTATAGGGAATGCAGTTCGGACACCCGCGTGCCGCTCGGGCACGGCGGACGGCTATGAGGTGAAACGGTGAGCAACGAGGTGAACGAGAAGTGAGCGGCAGCTTCGATCGGCCGCTGCGCCTCATGGCGGTGCACGCCCACCCCGACGACGAGTCGAGCAAGGGCGCCGCCACCACCGCGAAATACGCCGCGGAGGGTGACGACGTGCTGGTCGTGAGCCTGACCGGTGGTGAGCGCGGCTCCATCCTCAACCCGGCGATGGATGTGCCGGGCATTCTCGACCGCATCGACGACGTCCGCCGCGAGGAGATGGCGGCCGCGGCGAAGGCGTTGGGCGTGCAGCACCGCTGGCTCGGATTCGTGGATTCCGGTCTGCCCGAAGGGGATCCGCTGCCGCCGGTGCCCGAGGGCAGCTTCGCGCTGGTGCCGCTCGAGGAGGCCACCGAGGCCCTGGTGCGGGTGGTGCGCGAATTCAGGCCGCATGTGATGACCACCTACGACGAGAACGGTGGCTATCCGCATCCGGATCACATCATGTGCCACAAGGTGTCGATGGCGGCCTTCGAAGCGGCCGGCGACCCCGAGCGCTTCCCCGACGCGGGCGAACCGTGGACGCCGCTGAAGCTGTACTACAACCACGGTTTCAGCCTGCAGCGCCTCGAAACCTTCGCCGACGAGTACGACCGGATCGATGAGCCGTTCCCGATGCGCGACTGGATGGAACGCATCCGCAAGGCCGCTCAGGAACATGGCGATGTGATGTCGCGGGTCACCACCCAGATCGACTGCGGCAAATACTTCCCGCAGCGTGACGAGGCCCTGCGCGCCCACGCCACGCAGATCGACCCCAACGGCATGTTCTTCGCCATCCCGCTGGAGATGCAGCAGCGGTTGTGGCCGACGGAGGAATTCGAACTGGCCAGGACCCGGGTACGCACCGCGATCCCGGAGACCGACTTGTTCGCCGGAATCCGGGACGCCGAAGATGCGGACGCGGAAGATAGGGCCGCCGACCGGGCGGTCGAGGGCACGGTTCGATGATGACGACGTTGTTCGCGCAGACCGCGCTGCTGGCTCAGAACACCACCACGAACCCGACCGGTCCGGAATTCGGCAAAGCCTCGCCGCTGGGTCTGGTGATCATCCTCGTGCTGCTGGCCGGCACCGTGCTGCTGATCCGCTCGATGAACAAGC
This sequence comes from Nocardia sp. MDA0666, assembly GCF_003023875.1. Lineage (NCBI taxonomy): Bacteria > Bacillati > Actinomycetota > Actinomycetes > Mycobacteriales > Nocardiaceae > Nocardia > Nocardia sp. MDA0666. Next base: position 34,272 of record NZ_PYHT01000028.1, on the reverse strand, counting down.
ACATCAAGCGGCTGCCCGCCGATTTCTCCCGCGAACATCCGGAACCGGACCAGGAGGCCGACGAGGGCACCGAACCCGGTGTCGCCGGAGAAGGTGACGACGCGGGCGACGGCGATGCGCCGCGGCAGTCGCGCGACGACACCGCCGACGGATCCGGCCGCGGCGATTCGGGACCGTCCACCCCGCCACCGGCCTCCGGTAAGGCTTCCTGAATCCGCTGATTCGCCGCGCCGTCGCCGATTCGCCGCCCAATCGCAATCCGGGCGCGGCGACGGCTTCGGGCAGCGCCTCCGATTGATGCTCTGATCTGCTTCGATGTTGTCCGGGTCATACGATCCGGCCATCTGTCGCGCATGTCTCGTTACCGCGCTTCGGCGGGAATCGGCCGGACCACTCCTATGGGATCCCACACGATACGTGCGGGTAACCCTGCACGGCGTACACATTCGTGGAATAAAGGTGCACACTACGCGGAGCCGCGATACCTCGAATTCTGCCCATGCACCGGGCCTACGCTGTGGAAAGGAGTCGGCGAGTGTTCAGCCGCATCGCCATCGTGAACCGGGGTGAGGCCGCAATGCGCCTCATCCACGCCGTCCGAGATTTGGCCGCGGCGACCGCGCGACAGATCGAAACCGTCGCTCTGTACACCGATGTCGACCGGAACGCGACGTTCGTGCGCGAGGCCGATATCGCCTACGACCTCGGACCGGCCTCCGCCCGCCCCTACCTGGATCTGAAGGCACTGGAAAAGGCGCTGGTGACGACCAAGGCCGACGCCGCCTGGGTCGGCTGGGGTTTCGTCGCCGAGGATCCCGCCTTCGCGGAACTGTGCGAGCAGATCGGTATCACGTTCATCGGTCCGAGCCCGGATGCCATGCGCAAACTCGGCGACAAGATCGGCGCGAAGCTGATCGCCGAGGAGGTCGGGGTGCCGGTGGCGCCCTGGAGCCGCGGTGCGGTCGAGACGCTGGACGCCGCCGTCGCGGCCGCCGGTGACATCGGTTATCCGCTCATGCTGAAGGCGACCGCCGGTGGTGGCGGTCGCGGTATCCGCGTCATCACCAACGAAGCCGAACTCGTCGACGCCTATGAGCGCACCAGCCAGGAAGCGGCCCGCGCCTTCGGTAGCGGTGTCGTCTTCCTGGAGCGGCTGGTCACCGGCGCTCGCCACGTCGAGGTTCAGGTGATCGCCGACGGGCAGGGCACCGCATGGGCGCTGGGCGTGCGCGACTGCTCGGTGCAGCGGCGCAATCAGAAGGTCATCGAGGAGTCCGCCTCGCCGGTGCTGCGGCCCGAGCAGGTCGCCGATCTGAAGGCCTCGGCCGAGCGGCTCGCGGTGGCGGTCGGTTACCGCGGCGCGGCGACCGTCGAATTCCTCTACCACCCCGGCGACGAGCTGTTCGCCTTCCTGGAGGTCAACACCCGCCTGCAGGTCGAGCACCCGATCACCGAGTACACCACCGGGTTCGACCTGGTCCGTGCCCAGTTGCACGTCGCCTCCGGCGGACGGCTCGAGGGTGAGCCGCCGGCCGAACGCGGGCACGCCATCGAGGCCCGCCTCAACGCCGAGGATCCCGACCGCGACTTCGCTCCGGCGCCGGGCCGCATCGCCCTGCTGGATCTGCCGGCCGGACCGGGTATCCGTGTCGACACCGGTGTCAGCGAGGGCGACACCATCCCCGCCGACTTCGACTCGATGATCGCCAAGATCATCGCCTACGGCCGCGATCGCGAGGAGGCCCTGGGCCGGCTGCGCCGTGCGGTCGGCGAGACCCGCGTGATCATCGAGGGGGGCGCGACCAACAAGAGTTTCGTCCTGGACCTGCTCGACCAGCCCGAGGTCATCGACGCCAGCGCCGACACCGGCTGGATCGATCGCGTGCGCGGCGAGGGCCGGCTGGTGGCCCAGCGGCACACCGCGGTCGCTCTGGCCGCCGCGGCCATCGACGCCTACGAGGAAGAGGAGCGGGCCGAGCGGCATCGGCTGCTGTCCACCGCCGCCGGTGGCCGCCCGCAGGTGCAGCACGAGAGCGGCCGTCCGCTGGATCTGAAGCTGCGCGGCGCGAGCTACCGACTGCGGGTCGCGCGGGTCGGTGCGCACCGATTCCGGATCGGCATCGAGGCGGCCGGTGAGGTCGTCACCGCGGATGTCGATCTGGAGCGCTTCGACCGGCACACCGGTCAGATCGTGGTCAACGGCACCCGGTATCGGCTGGTCACCGGCACGCACGGCCCCACCCACGTGGTGGATGTCGACGGCGTGACGCATCGGGTGAGCCGTGACGAGGGCGGCGTGGTGCGCTCGCCGGCGCCCGCGCTGGTCGTCGCCAAGCCGCTCGAGGTCGGCGACGAGGTCGAGGCGGGTGCGCCCGTCCTGGTCCTCGAGTCCATGAAGATGGAGACCGTGCTGCGCTCGCCGTTCAAGGCGCGCCTCAAGGAATGCAGCGTCTCGGTCGGCTCGCAGGTCGAGGCCGGTGCGCCGCTGCTGCGGCTGGAACCGATCGCCGACGACGAGCAGGCCGACGAGTCCGCCGCGGTCGAGTCGGTAGAGCTGGACCTGCCCGCCGCGCCCACCGAGGTGCTGGCGCAGGAGCGCACGGTTCGCGGCCAGGAGGATCTGCGCGGGCTGCTGCTCGGTTTCGACGTCGACCCGCACGACGGCGGACGTGTCCTGGCGGACTACATGGCCGCGCGCCGCGCCGCGATCGCGGACAACCGCCGCCCGCTCGCCGAGGAACTGGAGCTGATCGAGGTCTTCACCGATCTCGCCGAGCTGAGCCAGTTCTGGGGTGAGGACGCCGGCCACGGCCACGTCCACAGCGCCCGCGAGTACTTCCACACGTATTTGCAAAGCCTCGACGTCGAGCGGGCCGGACTGCCGGAGTCCTACCAGGCCAAGCTGTCGAAGGCGCTGGCGCACTACGGCGTCACCGACCTGGAACGCACCCCGGAACTCGAGGCCGCGGTCTTCCGGATCTTCCTCGCCCAGCAGCGCCCGTCCGACACGGTCACCGTCGTCACCACGCTGCTGCGCGAATGGCTGGGCGAGCCGGTGCCGGATCGGGTGCTGCGGGAACCGGTGGGCTTGGCGCTGGAGCGACTGGTGGCCGCCACCCAGGTGCGCTTCCCGGTGATCGCCGACATCACCCGTGGCGTGGTCTACGCCTGGTACGGCCAGCCGTTGCTGCGCCGCAACCGCGCCCGCGTCTACACCACGGTCCGTAAGCATCTGAGCCATCTGGACGCGCATCCGGATGCCGCGGACCGCGCCGATCGCATCGCCGAAATGGTGCGCAGCACCGAACCGCTGGTGCGATTGCTGGCCCAGCGGCTGGTGCGGGGCAACCCGGACAACACCGTCATGCTCGAGGTGCTGACCCGGCGGTACTACGGCAACAAGGGCCTGACCGACGTTCGCACCCAGAACGTGGACGGCTGCACCTTCGTGGTCGCCGAACGCCGCGGTGTGAATCTGGTCTCCGCGGCCGTCAGTTTCGACGCGCTCGACACGGTGCTGAGCGGGCTCACCGAACTGGCCCGTGGCGCCGCGTCCATCGAGGCCGACATCTACCTCGGCTGGGAGAACCAGCCGGAGGACTTCGACGCGATGGCCGCCGCCCTGCAGGAAGTGCTCGGCGCCCGGTCGCTGCCCAACCAGGTGAATCGGATCACCGCCACCGTCGCGGGCAGCAACGGCGCGGTGATGCACCACCACTTCACCTTCCGCCCGTCGGCGACCGGTCTGGCCGAGGAGCGGCTCATCCGCGGCCTGCACCCCTATATCGCCGAGCGGATGCAGATGCGCCGCCTGCGCAAATTCGATCTCACCCGGCTGCCGTCCTCCGACGAGGAGGTCTACCTGTTCCGGGGTGTCGCGAAGGAGAACCCCGCCGACGAGCGGCTGGTCGCTTTCGCGCAGGTCCGCGACCTGACCGCGCTGCGCGATCACGAGGGCCGGCTGCTGTCGCTGCCGACCGCCGAGAGCACGGTCGCCACGTGCGTCGACTCGATCCGCCGGGCACAGTCGCGGCGGCCCTCGGCCAAGCGCTTCCACACCAACCGGATCGTGCTCTACATCTGGCCGCCGCTGGATGTGTCCCGGGCCGAACTGGACACCATCGTCGGTCGCGTGGAACCGGCCACCGCGGGCGCCGGGCTGGAGGAGATCCTGCTCATCGCCCGTCAGCCCGACGCGCAGACCGGTGAGCTGGTCAAGATCGTCGTGCGCATCCGGTTCGATGCCACCGGTGGCACCGAGGTGACCGTCGGCGAGCGCACCGACGATCCGGTCGAACCGCTCGACGAGTACCGCCAGAAGGTGCTGCGGGCGGCCAGTCGCGGCACCCTGTACCCGTACGAATTGACAAGTCTGCTCGGCACTTTCGCCGAATACGACCTCGACGCCGACCATGCCCTCGTCCCGGTAGACCGGCCCAAGGGCCGCAACACCGCGGCGATGGTCGCCGGTGTGGTGACCACGCCGACCGACCGGCATCCGGACGGCATCACCCGCGTGGTGCTGCTCGGCGATCCGACCAAGTCGCTGGGCGCACTGTCGGAGCCGGAATGCCGCCGGGTGATCGCGGCGCTGGATCTGGCCGAGCAGATGCAGGTACCGCTGGAGTGGTACGCGCTGTCCTCCGGCGCCCGGATCTCGATGAAGTCCGGTACGGAGAACATGGACTGGGTGGCCGCGGCGCTCAAGCGCATCGTCGAATTCACCCAGGACGGCGGCGAGATCAACATCGTGGTCTCCGGCATCAACGTCGGCGCGCAGCCGTACTGGAACGCCGAGGCGACGATGCTCATGCACACCAAGGGCATCCTGGTGATGACCCCGGATTCGGCGATGGTGCTGACCGGTAAGCAGGCGCTGGACTTCTCCGGTGGTGTGTCGGCCGAGGACAACTTCGGCATCGGCGGCTACGACCGCGTGATGGGGCCGAACGGTCAGGCGCAGTACTGGGCGCCGAATCTGGCCGGGGCTCGCGATGTGCTGATGTCGCACTACGACCACACCTACATCGCCCCCGGGGAGCAGGGCCCGCGCCGCGCGCAGACCACCGACCCGATCGACCGCGATGTGTGCACCTTCCCGCACACCGTGCCCGACAGCGATTTCACGACCGTCGGCGAGATCTTCTCCGCGACCGCGAACCCGGATCGTAAGAAGCCCTTCGATATTCGCACCGTGATGCGGGCGCTGGCCGATCAGGACCACGCCGTGCTGGAGCGCTGGGCGGGTATGGCCGACGCGGAGACCGCCGTCGTCCAGGACGCGCATCTGGGTGGTATTCCGGTCTGCCTGCTGGGCATCGAATCGCGGGGTGTGCCGCGGCGCGGCTTCCCGTCCACCGACGGACCCGACACCTACACCGCGGGCACCCTGTTCCCGCGGTCGTCGAAGAAGGCGGCTCGCGCGATCAACGCGGCCAGCGGCAACCGTCCGCTGGTGGTGCTGGCGAATCTGTCCGGCTTCGACGGCTCGCCGGAGTCGATGCGCAAGCTGCAGCTCGAATACGGTGCCGAAATCGGCCGCGCGATCGTGAACTTCCGCGGGCCCATCGTGTTCTGCGTGATCTCGCGCTACCACGGCGGTGCATTCGTGGTGTTCTCGAAGGCGCTGAACCCGAATATGACCGTGCTCGCGCTCGAGGGTTCGTTCGCCTCGGTGCTCGGTGGCGCCCCGGCTGCGGCCGTGGTGTTCGCCGGCGACGTCAACACCCGCACCGCCTCGGATTCGCGGGTGCGCGAACTGGAGTCGCGGGTCGCGAACGCGTCGGGTACCGAGCGTGCGGAGCTGTCCGCCGAACTCGACGAGGTCCGCTCGCAGGTGCGCGCCGAGAAGCTGGGTGAGGTCGCCGCCGAGTTCGACCGGGTGCACAACATCCACCGCGCCGTCGAGGTCGGCTCGGTGGACGCGGTGATCAGCGCCCGGGAGCTGCGGCCGCGCATCATCGAGGCGATCGAGGCGCGTCTCGGCTGATTCCCTGCCCGTGACCGGCCGACCACGGCCGGTCACGGGTTCGGCCGCATTGCGATGATCATGATGGGGTAGTCCCTTGTCGTGACGGTAATCACGCGAGTTCTCGTAATGGTGTGTGCGGTCGTCGCCGGGGGTGCTTTCGCGGCGGGTTCGGCCGCGGCGGCCCCGGCGGCGCATGTGGTGGACGAACATCCGCTGGGGTCGGCGGCGGTCGAGATGGACGTGTATTCGCCATCGATGGACCGGGTGATCACGAATCGGGTGATCCGCGCGGCCGGCGGCGGACCGGCGCCCACGCTCTATCTGCTCACCGGCATCGGTGGCGGTGTCGACAACATCTCCTGGTGGGACGACACCGATGTGCGGGCGTTCTTCGCCGACAAGCACGTCAATGTCGTGATGCCGGTCGGCGGACCCAACAGTATGTACACCGACTGGATCGCCGACGATCCGGTGATGGGACGCAATCGCTGGCAGAGCTACCTCACCCGGGAACTGCCCGACGTCGTCGACGCCCAGCTGGGTACCACCGGCCGCAATGCGATCGCCGGGGTGTCGATGAGCGCGGCGTCGGCGGTGGACCTCGCGATCCAGGCGCCGGAGCGCTTCGGCGGGGTGGCCTCCTACAGCGGGTGTCCGTGGTCGAACGATCCGGCCGGGATCGCGATGGTGAGTGCACAGGTGGTGCGGGGCGGCGGTAATCCGGGCAACATGTGGGGCCCGCCGGGCACCGAGGCATGGCCCGCGCACGACGCGTTCGCGCGGGCCGGTGCGCTGGCCGGGAAGGCCATCTATCTGTCGGCGGCGTCCGGCATCCCGGGCGGTATCGACCGGGGGTTGCCGTTCCCACCGGTGGAGGCAGTCGCGAGTGCGTGCACCGGTGCCTTCGCCGGTCGGCTCGGACAACTCGGCGTTCCCGCGGTGTACGTGGACCGGCCCGAAGGTTCCCACACCTGGGGACTGTTCGAGGCCGATCTCCACGATTCCTGGCCTGTGCTGGCCGGGGGGATAGGGGCCTGAACCGCACGAGGGCGGCACTGCGCATATTCGCCGCGCCACGCAGCCGGCGCGGAAACGTGCCGTCCACTCCGGATCGAGCAGGGTGATCTCGCCCCGAGCGTGCGAAGCGATCGTCGCTGACGCTGATTCGTAGAAGCTGCTCGCGCCCAACATATTCGACACAGCGAGCAGGAGCTACCGGCTGATGATCACCTGGGCGGGACTCGAACCCGCCGCTCGCCCAATGGATTTCAGACCGCAGCCGGCCGGAACCGGCGGTGGCAGATCTCGCAATCGCAGTCGAAATAGCCGAGCCCGGCATTGCCGTGGGCGCCACGGCGTTCGGCTTCTTCCAGATCCGCGAACCAGGGCCGCCGCCGCATCGGTACCGGTCGAATCTGCACGCTGTCGTCCATTGCCACCGAGTACCCATTTCGGACAGTGCGTACGGTCACGGTTTCGGCGCGATGGGTGTGGTGATACTGGAGGGGATGGCGAGCAGAGATCCCGAACCGATCCGGGAGGCGCGAACGCCGACGGCGCGCGCCGGATGGTCGGCCGCCGACCGCGCGGCCTACCGCCGGTTCGTGCGCACCCAGCACCCCGACGTCGGCGGTGACCCGGTCGCGTTCCAGGAGGGGCTGGCTCGCTACGAGGCCGCGCGCCATGCCCGTACCCCTGCGTCCGGGGTCGACCCGACGGACCGATTCGACGGACCGGTGCGATTCGTCGCCACACCGCGCGGTTGGCGGCGGGCGGTGCGAGTGCTGCGCCCACGCCGGCGTACCCGGCGACTGCACTGATCGATATGCAGGAAGTCCCTCCGGCTAACTGCCCACAGTGGAGATAGCTGGGTATACGCTGATATAAGGCCATCTGTGACGTGGCTTACTCCAAACATCGGGGTCTCATCGCTCGACCCATCCCGCGGCAGTGCGGCCGTGCAGGCGTGTCGAGCAAACTAGGAGAAGGCCATGAAAGGTGGCACAAGCATTGCGGTAGGGGTGGGGATAGGTTATTTGCTGGGCCGCACGCGCAAGATGCGCTTCGCGCTGGGGGTGGCGGGGGCGATGATGGCGAAACGTTCGTCGGATATTCCCGGTGAGTTGCTGGAGCGGGGGACTTCGCTGCTCAAATCGTCGGCGGACCTGACCCAACTCACCGATACCGTTCGCGACGAATTGCTGGGCGCGGCACGATCCGCCGCGGTGACCGCCGCGAGCAACCAGCTCGACTCGCTCAACACCCGGCTGCAGCAGGGCTCGTCCCTGTTGTCGGGCGACTTGTTGTCGGGCAAGGACAGCGACCTAGCGTCGGACGCGGAGTCGGACGAGGAGGACGAGGCCGCCCGGGACGCGGGCGCGGCGTCCTCCGACGACGATCTCGAGGACGTCGATTCCGGCGAAGCGGAGGAAGAAGAGCGGAAGCCGGCCGCCCCGCGGGCACGGAAGCCCGCAGCCAAGCGCGCACGGAAGACGACCTCTGGGACCTCGTCTCGCAAATCCGCGGAACGCAAACCTGTTTCGGTCAGCCGACGTAGCCGCGCCGATTCCGACGAACCGCCCGTGCGCCGCACGAGGAGGTGAGAGCGATGGCGAAAACGGCTCAACCGACGAGCCCGCTCCAGCAATCAGTGCAGAACCTCGCGGGGACGCTGGCCGAACGCGCGGTGGAAGGGCTGTCGTCCCGGGTCTCGAAAACCGCCGGCCGGTTGAACGACTATGCGGGTGGCGAGGGAAATCTACTCGCGGCGGTGACCGGCGTCGACAAGCTGGCCGGCGGCGCGTCCCCGCTGAAGGCCGTCATGAGCGGAGGTATGAGCAAACTCAAGCACTCGGCTGGGCAGACGTTCGAATCGGTCAAGAATTCGCTGACCGGGGGTGGTGGCAAAGGTGGCGGCGGAAAGAAGCTGAAGCTGACCAATATCGTCGAGGAGATCGATGTCGGCGTGCCGATCGATCTGGCCTACGACCAGTGGACGCAATTCGGGGACTTCCCGAAATTCACCAAGAAGCTCGAGCAGGTAGAGCAGGTTTCCGACGAGAAGCTCAGCTGGACCGGCAAGGTGTTCTGGTCGAGGCGGACGTGGGAGTCAACGATCATCGAACAGATTCCGTTCGAGCGGATCGTGTGGCGTTCCAAGGGCGCCAAGGGCTATATCGACGGTGCCGTCGGCTTCTACGAAATCACTCCGAACCTCACGCGGATTCTGGTGGTGCTCGAGTATCACCCCCAGGGAGTGTTCGAGAAGACCGCCAATATGTGGCGTGCCGCCGGTCGCCGATGCCGGTTGGAGCTCAAGCACTTTCAGCGCCATGTCATGACCGATGCGGTCCTGCACAGCGACGACATCGTCGGGTGGCACGGCGAGATCCGCGACGGCGAGGTCGTCGAAGACGACGAGACGGCGCGACAGCGCGAAGAGGAAGAAGAGAACGCCGCGGAGGAAGACCACGGCGAGGAAGACACCGACGAGGAAGACCACGACGAGGACAACGCCGACGAGGAAGCGTTCGACGACGAAGAACCGGATGAGGCAGAAGAAAACGAGGAAGACGAGGACGACGAGCAGGACGAGGATCAGCACGATTCCGACGAGGAGGAAGAACCGGAGCCGCCTCGCCGCCGAACGGCCGCCCGCAAGAGCTCGGTCACTCGCCGCCCACGTGTGAGCGGAGGTGCAAGAAGATGACGATCGAACCCGCGGGAGGCGGCGGCGGAGGCGGAGGCGGAGCCGGCACCATGGCCCGGCCGAACTCGTCCAGCCTGGCCGATGTAATCGACACCATCCTCGACAAAGGCTTGGTCATCGACGCGTTCGCCCGGGTGTCGCTGGTGGGCATCGAATTGGTGACCATCGACGCGCGCGTCGTGGTCGCCAGTGTCGACACATATCTGCGGTTCGCCGAAGCGGTGAACCGGCTCGAGATCTCGAGCAGTGAGCCGAAAGGTCTGACCGACATCGTCGGCGAGGTCACGGAGGGCGCGGCCGAGCACAAGACTAAGGGCGCACTCGACGCGGCGGGCAAGAAGGTCGCGGACTTCCTCGGCGATGTGCAGGACAAACGGCAGACGGTGCACCGGCCCTCCAAGCGGGAGGAGCGGTGATGGCTGCCGAGACAACAGCCGTATACGTCTACGGCATCGTGCCCGCCGACGTGGAGCCGCAGCCGCACGCCACCGGAGTCGGCGATCCACCGGGTGAAGTCACGGTCGTGCGACACGGCGACATCGCCGCGCTGGTCAGTCCGCTCTCCTCCGATCGGCCTCTGGGCACACCCGAGGACCTCACCGCCCACGAAAAGCTTCTCGACGGGTCCGCGGCGGTGGCTCCCGTGCTGCCGCTGCGGTTCGGCGCGGTCATGACCGACACCGATGCGGTGGAAAATGAACTGCTCGAGGCGAACGAAGACGAATTCCACGCGGCACTGGTGGAACTCGAGGGACGGGTGCAGTTCGTCATCAGAGGGCGTTATGTCGAGGACGCGATCCTGCGCGAACTGCTCGACGAGAATGCCGACGCCGCCCGCCTGCGAGACGAGATCCGCGGGAAATCGGAGGATGCGACCCGCAACGAGCGAATCATGCTGGGCGAGATGATCAATCAGGCCATCGAGACGAAGCGAGCCGAGGACACCCGCAAGGTGGCTTCCGAACTCGAGAAACTCGACGCGATGGTCAATCTGCGCGACCCCACCCACGAAGAGGATGCCGTTCATGTAGCGGCACTGGTCGAAACGGCCCGGCAGGACGAACTGGAGGAGTTGCTGCGCCGGCTCATGTCGGAATGGGACGGCCGGGTCGAGTTGAGTCTGCTCGGACCGATGGCGGCCTACGACTTCGTGACGAAGCGGGCACCGGAGGGGTGAGGCATGGGTCTGATCTCATCGATACTCCTGCTCCCCGCCGCGCCGGTTCGTGGCGTGATCTGGCTGAGTGAGTTGATCCAGGAGCAGGTCGAACAGCAGATGCACGATCCCGTGCGGTTGCGGCGCGAGCTCGAGGACATCGACCGCGCCGCGGCCGCCGGTGAGATATCCGCGGAGGAGGCCGCGCAAGCGCAGCAAGAGATCCTGAATCGGATGACCGGTCCGAGGTAGGTCCGACCGACCGGAAGAAGTGACTCCCGTGGCCCGCGACACCATTCCCGACGATGCTCAGGCATCGGACGAACAACCGCCCCTGACCGCGGCGCAGGCTGCCGGGGTCGCGGTCGAATGCCTCGCGGAACTGACATCGAACCCGCTCCAGGGCGTCACGAGCGTGGAGCCGACCGACGACGGCTGGCTGGTGGAGATCGAGGTGCTCGAGGATCGCCGCATCCCCTCGTCGGCGGACATCATGGCGCTCTATCAGGTGGAGATCGATTTCGACGAGAACCTGCTGGCCTATCGCAGAACCAAGCGCTACATCCGCGGCAGCACCGACATCGGCACGAGGGGTCAGCAATGACGGTGGTCGGAGGCGAGTCGTACGCACCGCAGCCCTACGGAGGCGGGGGTGGAGGTGGGCACTCCACCAACCTCGCCGACATCCTGGAGCGCGTCCTCGACAAGGGTTTGGTGATCGCGGGCGATATCCAGGTGAATCTCCTCGACATCGAACTGCTCACCATCAAGTTGCGGTTGGTGGTCGCATCCTTGGAGACGGCCAAGGCGGTGGGCATCGACTGGTGGGAGACCGATCCCTGGCTCAGCAGTAAGGCTAATAGGCTGGAGAAGCAGGACAGCGACCTGGAAATCGAGAACCGGGAATTGCGCGAGCGGATCGCCCAATTGGAGGCGGCGAACGAACGCCGCCAACCCATCGAGCGTGGGCGCGAGTCGAGGAAAGAGCGATCGTGACAGGTCGTTGCCTGGTCTGGCTGTACGCGGTCGCGTCCCCCAGCGACGAGGAGACGGAGACCGCCACACCGACCGGAGTCGCCGGGGAGCCGGTGCGGACCATCGTTTCCGGCAATCTCACCGCCTTCGTCGGCTCGGTTCCGCTGGACGTGTTCGGCGAGGAACCGCTGCGCCGGAACTTCGAGGATCTGGACTGGCTGGAGGCGACGGCACGGGCCCACGACGCGGTGGTCTCGGCGGTGGTTCGCCGAGGGCCGGCCGTGCCGTTGCGACTGGCCACCGTCTTCCGCGACGACGAACGCGTGCGGGAATTGCTCGACGAACGGCGCGCGGATTTCGTCGCCGCGCTGGAATTGGTGAGCGGGCGCACCGAGTGGGGAGTGCGCGCGTACGGTGACCGCGCCACCCTCACCGCCGCCGTGGCCGAGGCCAAGGCCGACGCCGGCACGATGACGCCGGGCGCGGCGTATCTGGCACGGCGGCGCGCGCAATTGTCCGCGCAGGAATCCGTCGAACGCGATGCGGCCGAGCGGGCGGCGCAGGTGCACGAGCGGTTGCTGCGCCGGGCTGCTGCGGGACGATGTCAGCCGCTGACCGATCCGGCGGTGAGCGGCCGGCGCGACTGGATGGTGCTCAACGGCACCTACCTCGTCGACGACGACCGGACCGAGGACTTCACGGCGACCGTCACCGCGCTCGGCGCCGAATTCCCCGGCATCCGGCTCGAACTCACCGGTCCGTGGCCGCCGTATTCGTTCGCGGGCGTGCAACGCGAGCCGACATGACTCGGGCCGACATGACGCGCGCCGGCACGTCACCGCCCGATCGCGCTGTCGACACCGAGCGGCGTATCGCGCTGGTGGACCTCCTGGACCGGGTGCTGGCCGGCGGTGTGATCATCACCGGCGACATCAGACTCGCCATCGCCGATGTGGATCTGGTGCAGATCTCCCTGCGCGCCCTCATCTCCTCGATCAGCACCCTGTTTCCGCCGGCCTTGTCCGCATCACCCGACAAGCACGCCGATGACTGAATTCGGCGGTATCCCACCGCGTATCGACACCGACCCGGAATCCGTCGAGCGCGGCCTGGTCACCCTCGTGCTCACCCTGGTGGAGTTGCTGCGCCAACTGATGGAGCGCCAGGCACTGCGCCGCGTGGACGCCGGCGACCTCACCGACACCCAGGTCGAACGCATCGGAACCACCCTGATGCTGCTCGAACAACGTATGGAGGAACTCCGCGAACACTTCGGCCTGACCCCGGAAGACCTCAACATCGACCTCGGCCCGCTGGGGCCATTACTGCCCCCGCCGGATTAGCCCTCACGAGCGTGGTGCCGGATGTATGGACTCCCCGCGTGATAGCGGATGCGCTATCATATTCGTGTGGCAGCCTCGCACGGCACAGCGTCGAAACTGGTCCGCGACGCACGAATGCGTCGCGGGCTGTCTCAGCGTGACCTTGCCCAACGCGCGAAGGTAGCCCAGTCCAGCGTTGCGAATATCGAATCCGGTCGCAGGCAGCCGTCCGTGGCAATGCTCGAACGGATTCTTGCCGCTGCCGGATTCCGGCTCGATGTCGGCCTCGTGAATACGGTGCGCCCCAGCGAACTCCTGGACCGCTACCGGGCCGAGTTCGCCCGGGTTCTGACCAGGTATCCCGTTGCCCGTGCGTGGGTGTTCGGCTCCGTTGCACGCGGAGAAGACCGTCCCGGATCCGATCTAGATCTGCTGGTGGAACTCACGCCCGGCAGCTCGGTCGTCGATATCTTCGGCCTGGATGAGGACATCGCCGCCGTCCTAGGGTGCCCGGTCGACGTGGTGGCAACCACCGAACTGGATGGCAACGGGCTCCTACGTCGTGGACTCGAGCGTGACCGTCTCCCACTGGCATTCGCTGCATGACCAGGTCCCGTGTGGATGAGCGACTACTGTTTCTCGCTGCGACGCTCGCTGAAATGGCTGATCTGTGCGCCCGCGGCCGAGCGGTTTACGACTCCGATATCGCGGTGGCTCGGGCGTGTCAGTTCGGTGTGATCAGGTTGGCCGCCGACCTCGAGCGGCTGGGTGACGACTGGCTGTCCGCCCATCCGGAGGTCCCGCTGCGACTGATCAAGGGCATGCGTAACCGAATAGCCCACAACTATTGGCTCGTCGACGACGATATCGTCTGGTCTGTTGTGGAAACCCATGCGCCAGAACTACATCGGCAGCTGTCCCCCGAAATCGAGGCCGCCCGACAGAGACTGGACGGTGGGACGACGGCGACCCCGTAGGAGCCGGAAGGCATCGGTGCGCAGCCGCCCGGTCGAATCCGAGTTCGCCCTGTCTCCGTGTCCTGTCCTCGCTTCACGGGCCGACTCGCGCCACTGACCAGCGAATCAGTCAGGCGGCCTGCGCGGCGCGGGGGGATGGCCGTGCGGCCCCATGTCACGAGTATGGGGCCGCTCCCGTCTCGTGGACGATGCTCAATTTGGGCCGGCCGGTCACCCGGCCGTGCGGCTCAGCTGCCGCGTCAGCGGGTGTCGCTGTGTGTCGGTCCTGTGGGAGGGTGGAGCCATGAACCGCTTGGCCGACGCAACATCGCCCTACCTGCGCCAGCATGCCGACAACCCGGTCGACTGGCGGGAATGGGGCGCCGAGGCGCTCGAGGAGGCGCGAGCGCGGGACGTGCCGATCCTGCTGTCGGTCGGTTACGCCTCGTGTCACTGGTGTCATGTGATGGCGCATGAATCGTTCTCCGATCCGGCCACCGCCGAGCTGATGAACGCGAACTTCGTCTGTGTGAAGGTCGATCGGGAGGAACGGCCCGATATCGACGCGGTGTACATGTCCGCGACCGTCGCGATGACCGGGCAGGGCGGCTGGCCGATGACGTGTTTCCTCACGCCGGCCGGGGAGCCGTTCTACTGCGGCACCTACTATCCGAAGTCGCCGCGTGGCGGTATGCCGTCGTTCACTCAGCTGCTGACCGCGGTCACCGACACCTGGACCAATCGCCGCGACGAGGTCGACCAGGCCGCCGGTCAGGTGGCGCAGGCGCTGCGGGACCAGGGTGCCGGACTGCCCGCGAGTGAACTGACCGTCACTCCCGAGCTGCTCGCGCACGCGGTCGCCGCGGTGTTGCGTGATGTCGACGAGCGCTACGCGGGATTCGGCGGGGCGCCGAAGTTCCCGCCGTCGGCGCTGCTGGAGGGTCTGTTGCGCCATTACGAGCGCACCGGGGAAGATGCTGCGCGACAAGCGGTTTCGCTGACCTGCGCCGCCATGGCCCGCGGCGGTATCTACGATCAGCTGCGCGGCGGGTTCGCCCGCTACTCGGTCGATGCCGCCTGGGTGGTTCCGCATTTCGAGAAGATGCTCTACGACAATGCGCAACTGCTGCGTGCCTACGCGCATCTGGCGCGGCTGGAGGCGAGCGGCGCTCCGGGTGCGAGTGACCCACTGCCGCAACGGATCACCGAGGAAACCGCGGCCTTCCTGCTCACCGATCTGCTGACCGACGAGGGCGGGTTCGCCTCGGCCTTCGACGCCGACACCCATGTGGAGCCGGGTGCGCCCGGTATCGAAGGCGCCACCTATGTGTGGACGCCGCAGCAGCTCACGGACGCGCTCGGTCCCGAGGACGGTCCTTGGGCCGCAGCGAAATTCGGTGTGACACCCGAGGGCACGTTCGAACACGGCACCTCCGTGCTCACCCGATACACCGACCCGGGCACCGGTCCGGGGGAGGACCCCGCCGACGCCCGCCGCTTCGACGACATCCGGCAGCGGCTGCGCGCGGTGCGGGACGGGCGGCCGCAACCCGAGCGCGACGACAAGGTGGTCACCGCCTGGAACGGCATCGCGATCACCGCCCTCGCCGAGGCCGGCGCCGCCCACGACCGGCCGGAATGGATCGACGCCGCGGCCCGCTGCGCGCGGTACCTGCTGGACCGGCATCTCGTCGACGGTCGTTTGGTGCGCGCCTCACTGGGCGGCACGACCGGTAACGCGCCCGGTGTGCTCGAGGACTACGCGTGGCTGGCGACCGGCCTGTTGGCCCTGCACCAGGCCACCGGGGAACTGTCCTGGCTCGAACACGCGCAGCAGCTGATCGATACCGCCGCAACCCTTTTCGAGGATCCGGCGCAACCCGGCAGTTGGTTCGACACGGCCGCCGATGCCGAGCAACTCGTCGCCCGGCCGCGCGATCCGCTCGACGGGGCGACCCCGGCCGGGGCCTCCACCTTCGCCGAAACCCTGCTCACCGCCTCTGCCCTGAGCGCCCCGGACCGCGCGGCCCGCTACCGCACGCTGGCCGATGCCACCCTGAACGCCGGCGCCATCGTGCTGGCCCGCGCGCCACGCTCCGGCGGGCAGTGGCTCAGCGTCGCCGAGGCGGCACTGGCCGGGCCGATCCAGATCGCCATCTCGCAATCGCCCGACACCGAGGCGACGGCCGAATTGTTGCGCACCGCACGCAGTTTCGCCCCCGGTGGCGCGGTCGTCGTTGCGGGGCAATCCGATTCGGTCCCACTGCTCACGGACCGACCCGCCCGGGGCGGGGCCCCCGCGGCCTACGTCTGCCGCGGCACCGTGTGCGACCTACCGGTATCGGAGCCGCAAGAGGTGCGCGCTGCGCTTGTAGGCTCCTGATCCCGGCCCCGAGAGCCGCCCCGCCTGCGACGGGATCAGCGGCGAAGTACGGGCGGGCCGAAGCCGGCCGACAGAGCGGCTTGCTCTCCTCGGCCGAGATGGCCGCGGCCACACGTGGTCGATGGCCCGCATCGAAGGTCGCCAGAGGTCCGCTTGGTGGCGGCGGTGTGCGGCATCCAGCCAGGCGCAGCCGCCCTCACTCCTCGACGGGAGCGGTCGCGCCCAACCCCACCGGTTTGCGATCGGTCCAGCACGCCGTCGGCTCCCGCCGGCCCCGCAGCTGGATCTTGTCGTAGAGCACCCAGCGCGAACGTTCGGATTCGGTCGCCGCGTCGATCACGGCCTGGCTGGCCAGGATCCGGCGCGGGACTTCCTTGGCCTCGGTGGTGAGCCGGGAGGCCTCGTTGACCGCGTCGCCGATCACGGTGAATTCCAGCCGGGTGTCGGTACCGACGTCTCCGGCGAAGACGCTGCCGCGCGCCAGGCCGATACCGATATCGAATTCGCCGCCGAGGGCAACCTCGTCCCGGATGCGCCGGGCGGCGCGCAGAGCGGGAGTCGCATTGTCGCCCAGGGCGATCGGCGCGCCGAAGATGCACAGTGCCGCGTCGCCCTCGAATTTGTTGACCAGCCCGCCGTTGTCCTCGGTCGCCGAGACGACCACGGCCAGCAACCGGTTCAGCTGGTCGACGAATTCCCGCGGCGCGAGTTCGGTGGACATCTCCACCGACCCGGTCACATCGACGAACAGCGCGGTCACCACCCGCACATCGCCGGTCAGGTCGACGCCGCCTGCCAGCGCGCGTTCGGCCACCTCGTTGCCGACGTGACGGCCGAAGACATCGCGCATGCGTTCGCGTTCGGACAGATTCTCGGCCAGCTCGTTCACCGACAGTTCCAGGCGCCCGATCTCACTGGCGCTGGTGATCGGCACCCGCGCGGACAACTCGCCGCGCGCGATCCGGTCCAGCGCGCGCCGCAGCGTCCCCAGCGGCGCTGCCACCGATCGGGCCAGGGTGGCGGTGGTCAGCGCCCCGACCAGCAGGCCGACCAGCGACATGTACAGCGCGGTCCGCACCCGGTCGGTGGCGTCGGCCACCGGATCGCCGAGGACGGTGATCAACATCAGCAGCGGCATCGCCCCGGCCACCGCCCAGGAGATGACCAGCCGGTTGAGCACGGTGGCACTCCAGTGCGAGGTACCGCCGAGCACCCGCGCGATCACCGGAATCGTCGGCCGGATGAGCCGGTCCACCACCAGGAAGGTGAAGCCCGCCGACTCCAGCCCGCCCAGGAAGAACATCGCGCCGATCGCCCACAGGGCCCGGGTGGGCACCACCTGGGCAAACAGTGCCGTAGCGATCGCGACGCCCGGTATCCAGATGGCCAGCGCCCGGACGGTGATCGCGATCGGCAGTTTCAGCAGCCGCTCGGCTTCCGGCCGGGTGGGCCGGCGGGTCTGGTCGATCCAGCTGAAGTAGTACACCCGGTCGCGCACCGCCAGCACGATGCCGGCCAGTGCGCCGATCACCGGATAGATCGCGGTCTGGGCGACCGCGCCGAGCCAGTCCTCGCCGAGGTTGCCGAGAAATCCGCTCAGCCACAATTCGACGACGATGACCGCGAGGCCGCCGAGGTTGCAGACCATCACCACCGTCGAAAGGCCCCAGCGCGCACGCAGGGCCCAGAGCACGAGTCGACTGGTCATAGCCCCTGGCAGTGGTGTGGTTCGGTGTTACCGGTTTCGGACGTACAGCACGAACGAGCATAGAACCCGCGCATGTGGCCGTGGCAGGTAACCGGTGATCTTGCCCTACGAGAATACGACCAACCAGATCGCGACGTAATGGCACAGGGCCGCGAGAACCGTTGCCGCATGGAAGAATTCGTGGTGGCCGAAGACCTCCGGCCACGGGTTCGGCCATTTGGCGGCGTACAGGATCGCCCCCACGCTGTAGGCGATGCCGCCGATCAGCAGCAGCACCATCGGCGTGACGCCCACGTTGTGGGTCAGTGTCGCCGCGACCGGCACGATGGCCCAGCCCAGCAGCAGATACAGCGGCACCCCGACCCAGCGCGGCGCGGTCGGCCACAGCACTTTCAGCGCCACCCCGGCCACGGCGCCGGCCCAGACCACGCTCAGCAGGGTGATCCCGGTGCGGCCGGGCAGTCCCAGCAGGGCGAACGGCGTGTAGCTGCCGGCGATGAACAGGAAGATCATCGAATGGTCGGCGCGCTTCATCCGGATCCGGGTGCGCGCGGACTGCCAGGTCACCCGGTGGTAGATCGCGCTGATGCCGAAGATGCCGCAGACGGTCACGCCGTAGACCAGGGTCGACCAGCCCGCGGTGGCGGACACGGTGGCCGAGACCGCGACCAGCACTGTCACGGCGACGGCCGCGACGGCGACCGCGTAGGTATGGATCCAGCCGCGCAACCGCGGCTTGACGGCCAGGGTGCGCAGACCCTCCTTGGCCAGATGCTCGAGCGAGGACACTTCCCCGGGGACCGGATTTGCCGAGCTCACCCGTTCGGACACTGGTTACCTCCTGAGTAACCTACGGTTGCGTAGGTTAGTTCTCCAGTCACTGTACCGGCAGTAGGCTCCGCGTGCCGGACGCCGCCGCGATAGGGTCGACCGGAACCGGGGAACTGATCGTGGCGTCCGCTGCCCTCACTGCGCAGCAGAATTTGGCGGAGAACTCGGGCGGCACGCGAGAGGTGGATAAGGTTGGCAGCCGTGAAGCTTGCTAGTCGGGTGCTCAGCGGTAAGGTGCGCAACCTGCCCTATCGCATCTACGAGGCGCAGCTGTCGAAACAGCTGGCAGGCAAACAGCATCCGCGTCACGTCGCGGTCGTCTGTGACGGAAATCGCCGCTGGGCGCGGGAGAACGGCTTCACCGACGTCACCCACGGCCACCGGGTGGGTGCGCTGAAGATCGCCGAACTGGTCGGCTGGTGTCAGGCCGAGGGCATCGAGATGGTGACGGTGTATCTGCTCTCGACCGAGAATCTCAGCCGCTCGGCCGACGAACTGGAAACCCTGTTCGAGGTGATCACCGATGTGGTCGAGGAACTGTCCGCGCCGGAGAACAACTGGGGGGTGCGCATCGTCGGGTCGCTGAAGGGCCTGCCCGAGGACGTCGCGCGCCGCATGGAGAAGGCCGCCGACGAAACGCACGGTCGTGGGGGTGTGCACGTGAACGTGGCCATCGGCTACGGCGGCCGCCAGGAGATCGCCGACGCGGTGCGCTCTCTGGTCCGGCAGGAGATCGCGGCCGGGGAGACCGGTGAGGACCTCGTGCAGTCGATCACGGTCAACGCCATCGGCCAGCATCTCTACACCTCGGGCCAGCCCGATCCGGATCTGGTCATCCGCACCTCGGGGGAGCAGCGGCTCTCGGGTTTCCTGCTGTGGCAGAGTGCCTACTCCGAGATCTGGTTCACCGAGGCCTACTGGCCGGAGTTCCGCCGCGTCGACTTTCTGCGCGCACTGCGCGACTACGCCGCACGCCATCGCCGTTACGGGGTGTGAGCGGACGGGCCGCAGATAACGGCCCGGCGCAGGATGTATTGCATTGCAAGATCATCCCCCGATCCGGCCCCGCGCTCGCGTACCGTCGCGAACATGAACGAGATGCGGGCCGGGCCGGGCGGTGCGACGGAGGTGGCCGGAACGCCGGTGCCCTACGTCACCTATGCCGAATTCGGCCGGCGATTCGTGGCCTACGCCGCCTCCGAACAGCGGATCGCCGCTGTTTTCGCCCAATTGGCAGGCAGCGCATTCGATTTCGGCCCGATCGGGGTGGGCCCGGCACATCTGGCGAAGGCCTCCGCGCAAGTGCAGCTCGGTGATCCGGTCCTGGAACGCTCGGTTGGCGAGGTCGTCGGTTTCGAGCTCGCCATCCCGCTCGATATCGATCTGCTGCTGGATCTGGCCGTCGACCGTCACCGCTTCGACGTCACCGGCTTCGTCCACGTCCATCTGACGGTCCGCACCGCGGCACCGCTGCGGATCGTCATCGACATCGCCGAACCGCACCCCGGCGATGTGCGCATCGATGTGGCCACCGCGACCCGGCGTGGCCAACTGCTGCGGCTGCTGGCCAGCGTCGATCACGAGATCCGCAGGTTCGTCGCCCGCTATGTGGCCAACGAGATCCGCAAACCGCATATCGCGGCCGTCCGCGATATCGATGTCGCCGCCCGGCTCGACGCGGCCTGGCCGGCGTGACGCGAAACCGGATCAGAGTTTGCGCAGCCGGATCCGGTTGATGCTGTGGTCGGAGTCCTTGCGCAGCACCAGGGTTGCGCGCGGCCGCGTCGGCAGGATGTTCTCCACCAGATTCGGCCGGTTGGTGGCGTTCCAGATCTCCTGGGCGGCGACGGTCGCCTCGGAATCGCTGAATTTCGCGTAGTGGTGGAAGTGCGACTGCGGGTTCGCGAACGCCGTTTTCCGCAGCGAGAGAAAACGATCCACATACCACCGCTCGATGTTCTCGATGCGCGCGTCGACGTAGATCGAGAAGTCGAACAGATCCGAGACCATCAGCCGCGGCCCGGTCTGCAGCACGTTGAGCCCCTCCATGATGAGGATGTCGGGCTGGCGCACGCAGTGGAACTGGTCCGGCAGGATGTCGTAGGCGATATGCGAATACATCGGCGCGCACACCTCGGGCGCACCGGATTTGACCTCGGTGACGAAACGCAGCAGCTTGCGGCGGTTGTAGCTCTCCGGAAAACCCTTGCGATGCATGATGCCGCGCCGGGTGAGCTCGACCGTGGGATAGAGGAATCCGTCGGTGGTCACCAGGTCGACGCGTGGGTGGTGATCCCAGCGTGCGAGCAGTGCCTGCAATACGCGGGCGGTGGTCGATTTGCCGACCGCCACGCTGCCCGCGATGCCGATGACGAACGGCACCTGATGGTCGGGGTGGGTTTCACCCAGGAAGGTCGCGGTCGCGGCGAACAGTCGCTGCCGGGCGGCGACCTGGAGATGGATCAACCGGGCCAGCGGCAGATAGACCTCGGCGACTTCTTCGAGATCGATCTGCTCGCCGAGACCACGCAGGCCGATCAGTTCTTCCTCGGTGAGGATCAGCGGAGTCGATTTACGCAGGGTGCGCCATTGTTTGCGATCGAATTCGACATACGGACTCGGCTCGCTCATCCGGCCCACCTACGCACACTCCCGGTCCGGAGACTCCGCGCCGGGCGGGCGTGCCACCACCCGTGACGACGTCACCGGTGAACCTGTGCCGTGCCCGGCGCGGCGAAATGCGCTCGACAGTCCTCGCATAGGCGAATTCTCCTCGGGGTGAGCACCGCGCCGAACGCGGGGTGATATTACTCGCCGGTAACCCTCGGTGACATTTCTCTCCCCACCGCCGGGTTTCGGTCGCCGACGAGGCCGGGAAGAGGGAAGCGGCTATCGTCGGATGTCATGCACGCGCATCCGCTCGTCACCGAATATCTGCGCCTGGGACTGGCATTCGATCGCTTGGAACCCGGCTTCGTCGACGCCTACACCGGCGATCCCGCGCTGCGCCGAGCCGTGGAGTCGGCGCCCGCGCCGCAGCCGCGTGAGCTGGCGGGCCGGGCGGCGGTCCTGCGCAAGGAACTGCCCGAGGCCGGGCTGAGCGAGGAGCGCACCGAATTCCTGGAGGCGCACCTGCGGGCGCTGGAGTGCTCCGGACGCAAGTTCGCCGGCGACGACATCTCCTTCATCGACGAGGTGCGCTCCTATTTCGATGTCGACATCGCACTCGGCGACGTCGAGGACTACCGGGACGCGCATCGGCAACTCGACGAGGTGCTGGCCGGTGACGGCCCGCTGCTGGACCGGATGACCGCGCATCGGCGCGCCGACGAGATTCCGCCGCACCGCCTCACCGAATGTGTGCAGGCATTCTCGGGCGCACTGCGCGAATTGGTGCGCGAACGCTATCCGCTGCCGGATCACGAGCAGGTGGAATACGAGATCGTCGGTGACAAACCGTGGTCGGGGTTCAATTACTACCTCGGTAATTTCCGCTCGCGGGTCGCGATCAATTCCGATCTCAAACAACATATGGCGCAGCTGCCGGCGCTGATCGCGCACGAGGCGTATCCGGGCCACCACACCGAACACTGCCGCAAAGAGGCGGGGCTCGTCGCGGCCGGACAGGACGAACAGACGTTGTTCGTGGTGAACACGCCGCAATGTCTGATGGCCGAGGGGCTGGCGGATCTGGCGCTGAAGTCGATCGTCGGGCCGGACTGGGGAATCTGGGCGCAGGAAATCTATGCCGACCTCGGTCTGCGATTCGACGGCGAACGCGCACAACGACTCTCGAATGCCTCGGCGAAACTGCTCGCAGTCCGCCAGGATGCGGCGCTGCTGCTGCACGATCGCGGTCGCGGCGCCGACGAGGTCGCCGAATTCCTGCAGCGCTGGAGTCTGACCACTCCCGAACGCGCGCGGCAGTCCCTGCGCTTTCTGTCCTCACCGCTGTGGCGGGCCTACATCAGCACCTATGTGGAGGGGTATCGCCTGCTGGGCGGGTGGCTGGATCGCGCGGTCGACGCCGGCGATCGGGTGGCGCGCTTCGGCCGGCTGCTCGACGAGCCGCTGACCCCGGCGGCGCTGCGCAAACAATAGCGACAGTGATCGGTATCGCACTATCCGATTCGGGGCTATCGATCTATTCGTCGGAATTCCGACTCCGAATACCGGCCGGATCCGCGCCCCGACTCGCGAATCCGGCCGAAGGGGAATCGGGGCTACTACGCGCCCCAGCCCGCACAACCGGCGTTGCCGCCGGAGGAGATGGTGCAGGCGGACTTCAGGATCGCGAAAAGCATGTCCTGAATCGAGTTACCGGTACCCGCGGTGAAAAACAGCATGTGAACCCCTGATGTGATCGAATGAGTCGATGACGCTGTCACAGTCGTCGACAGCGCGGCGAATGTTACGCCTTTTTTACGAAGCGGGCAGCCCCGAATTACAGGGGCGCAACGGCCGGTGTGCAGTCGCTATTACCACTCGGCGGGTCGCGGTCGCCGCGTCCGGTGCCGTTGCGGGCCACGACGGAGCGCCCGGGGGCCACCACATAGACTGTGCGCGTGACCCAGACGACCGCCCCCTCTGTCAACACCCAGTCGCTCGCCGATCTCGATCCCGAGCTCGCCGCCGCGATGGCGGGCGAACTCGCCCGTGAGCGCGACACCCTCGAGATGATCGCCTCCGAGAACTTCGTGCCGCGCGCGGTGCTGCAGGCGCAGGGCAGCGTGCTGACCAACAAATACGCCGAGGGTTATCCCGGTCGCCGCTACTACGGCGGTTGTGAGCACGTCGACGTGGTGGAGAACCTCGCGCGCGAGCGGGTCAAGGAATTGTTCGGCGCCGAATTCGCCAACGTGCAGCCGCATTCGGGCGCGCAGGCCAACGCCGCGGTGCTGATGTCGCTGATGAATCCGGGCGAGAAACTGCTCGGCCTGGATCTGGCGCACGGCGGTCACCTCACCCACGGCATGCGGCTCAACTTCTCCGGCAAGCTCTACGAGGTGCACGCCTACGGGGTGAGCAAGGAAGACCACCGCGTCGACATGGACGAGCTGCGCAAGCAGGCGCGCGAGGTCCGGCCGAAGGTGATCGTGGCCGGTTGGTCGGCCTACCCGCGCCACCTGGACTTCGCGGCGTTCCGCGAGATCGCCGACGAGGTGGGCGCCTACCTCTGGGTCGATATGGCGCATTTCGCCGGTCTGGTCGCCGCCGGTCTGCACCCCTCGCCGGTGCCGCACGCGGATGTGGTGTCCTCGACCGTGCACAAGACCCTCGGTGGTCCGCGCTCGGGTCTGATCCTGGCCAAGCAGGAATACGCGAAGAAGCTCAACAGCGCCGTGTTCCCGGGCCAGCAGGGCGGTCCGCTCATGCACGTGATCGCCGCGAAGGCCGCCGCCTTCAAGATCGCCGGCACCGAGGAGTTCAAGCAGCGCCAGGAGCGCACCCTGTCCGGCGCCAAGATCCTGGCCGAGCGCCTGACCGCCGCCGATGTCGCCGGTAACGGCGTCACCGTGCTGACCGGCGGCACCGATGTGCACCTGGTGCTCGTGGATCTGCGCAACTCGCAGATGGACGGCCAGCAGGGCGAGGATCTGCTGCACGAGGTCGGAATCACGGTGAACCGCAACGCTGTTCCGTTCGACCCGCGTCCGCCGATGGTCACCTCCGGCCTGCGCATCGGCACCGCCGCGCTGGCCACCCGCGGCTTCGGCGACACCGAATTCGCCGAGGTGTCCGACATCATCGCCACCGCGCTGGCGGGCAACGCCGACCTCGCGTCCCTGCGGGCGCGAGTGTCCAAGCTGGCCCAGGACTTCCCGCTCTACGACGGCCTGGAGGACTGGAAGCTGCTCGGCTGAGCCGCACCGCAGCACGATCGACCCCGGTAGCCGGCCAGGCCGCCGGGGTCGATCTGTGAGTCGACTTGTGCGCGTGGGCTTTTCGCTTCCCGGCTTTTCGCTTCCCGACGGCGCGGCGCGGGTGCCCGCGGCGTGCGCCGGAAGGCCCGGGAGCGGTCAGTCGCGGGTGCTCAGATATTCGATGTACAACGGCCGCAACGCCTCGGCGATCTTGCCCTCACCGGCGTGCACGTAGTCGTCGAGCATCGGCAGTACGTATTTGATGTCCGCCTCGCTCTCGCCGATGTTCCCGGTGGCGGCCGCCGCCGCCGGAATCTGCTCCAGCAGCCGCCACAGGAACTTGACGTCGCCGTGCCGGACGGCGTGTTTGACCGCGCGGTCGTGGAGTTCCTTCGACGACAGCTTCTCCAGCTCTGCCACATCGCTCATGTAGCGACTCTAGCGGGTTCGGGCGAGTAGCCGGGCAACTCTGTAGCTGACCGATAGCTACCGGTCGGCGTTCACTACCTATTCATCGACACGCCTGCCATCTCGGGAGCCGGAATCGCGAAATCGCAGTACCGTCGAAGTGCGAGCCGCGTCGTTGTGGCTCGTCCGGGAGGTTCTGATCGTGGCTGAGCAACTCAGTACGAGAGGGCCGGTACCCGGCCCTCGGGTCGTTTGACCCCAGGGCGGACCGGCCCAGCGAGAACGTCCGTGCGGGTATGGCACGGACAACAAAGGAGCCCACCGTGACTGATGCACGCTCCGTCATCGCTCCCTCGAAAGCCCGCTCCGACAAGAGCGGAGGCTCCGGAAAGGGAGCCGGCACCTCGCCCCGCAAATCCTTCGTGATCGACACCTCCGTGTTGTTGTCCGACCCCTGGGCCATGACGCGTTTCGGTGAACATCACGTGGTGTTACCGCTGGTGGTCATCAGCGAACTGGAGGCCAAACGGCACCATCACGAACTCGGCTGGTTCGCTCGCGAAGCCCTGCGCAATCTCGACGATCTGCGTTTGGAATTCGGCCGGTTGGACCTGCGGGTCCCGATCGGGACCGAGGGCGGCACGCTGCAGGTGGAGTTGAATCACACCGACCCGGAGGTGCTTCCGGTCGGGTTCCGCACCGACACCAACGATTCCCGCATCCTCGCCTGCGCGCTCAACCTCGCCGCCGAGGGGCAGCGAGTTGTGCTGGTGTCCAAGGACATTCCGCTGCGGGTGAAGGCGGGCGCGGTGGGCCTGCCCGCCGAGGAATACCACGCCCAGGACGTGGTGATCTCCGGCTGGACCGGGATGGCCGAACTCGAGGTCGGCGCCGACTGCGTCGACCGGCTCTACGCCGATTCGGTCATCGATCTGGACGAAGCCCGGGACCTGCCCTGCCACACCGGGATTCGGCTGCTCGGCACCAACGGCAGCGCGCTGGCGCGGGTGACCGCGGACAAGCGGGTGCAGCTGGTGCGCGGCGATCGGGAGGCCTTCGGTCTGCACGGCCGCTCGGCCGAACAGCGCATCGCCCTCGATCTGCTGCTGGACGAGAGTGTGGGCATCGTCTCGCTCGGAGGTAAGGCCGGCACCGGAAAGTCGGCGCTGGCGCTCACCGCGGGCCTGGAAGCGGTGCTGGAGCGGCGTTCTCAGCGCAAGGTGGTGGTCTTCCGGCCGCTGTACGCGGTGGGCGGCCAGGAGCTGGGTTATCTACCGGGCAGTGAGAGCGAGAAGATGGGCCCGTGGGCCCAGGCGGTCTTCGACACCCTCGACGGCCTGGCGAGCCCGGAGGTGATGGAGGAGGTGCTCTCCCGCGGCATGCTGGAGGTCTTGCCGCTCACCCACATTCGCGGCCGGTCGCTGCACGATTCGTTCGTGATCGTGGACGAGGCGCAGTCGCTGGAACGCAATGTGCTGCTCACGGTGCTCAGCCGGCTGGGCAGCGGGTCGCGGGTGGTGCTCACCCACGACGTCGCCCAGCGCGACAACCTGCGGGTCGGCCGCCACGACGGCGTCGCGGCGGTGATCGAAAAGCTCAAGGGCCACCCGCTTTTCGCCCACGTCACCCTGACCCGCAGCGAGCGCTCGCCGATCGCCGCGCTGGTCACCGAGATGCTGGAGGAGTACGGGCCGAACGCCTGAGACGGTCGGCCGAGCGAAACCCCGAGGCGGTAGCGGATATGTTCCGCTACCGCCTCGGCGGCAAAAGGTGTGTCCCAGCAAACATTCGGAATATGGTTCAGCTCACAAGGTGGCGGGTATATTTCCGCAAGAACCCTGCTCGACGTGGTTGTCGGTGTTTCAAATAGGTTCGCCGGGCCATTGCCGAGCGCCGGCCTGTGGGTAGGTGGTATCGCATGCGCGGCACCGCCTGCCTTCACCTTCCGAGAGGATGAACATGCACCACATCGCTCGACGTTCCGCCGCCGTTGTGATGGCCTTCGCCGGGACGGCGCTGCTGTTCACCGCCGCCTGCAGCAACGACAACAACGACAACAGCAGCTCGGGGACCACCACCCATGCCGGCATGACCGAAACCACCGGCGCGATGGCCACGGGAACCACCGCCACGATGGCTACGGGAACCCCGTCGCCGGGCGAGACGTCGCCGGGCAATCCCGCGGCCTCGGAAACCAAGATCGCGACCCAGAACGGCCAGGAGATCGCGGTCTCCGGCCACATCCTCACCAAGTACACCGAGATGGGCGCTGTGCAGAGCCCGCTCGGTGAGCCCACCGGCGCATCGGTGCAGGGCCCCAACGGCGGTTCCTGTCAGGAGTTCACCGGCGGTGCGATCTGCTGGAGCGAGCAGACCGACGCCCACGTGGTGTGGGGTGACATCCGCACGGCCTGGGAGAACAACGGCGGCGTGAACGGCAAACTCGGTTATCCGACCAGCGACGAGAAGGACAACCCGACCGGTAAGGAGAGCGACTTCACCGGCGGCACGATCACCTGGAACTCCGCCGATCGGCAGACCACGGTGACCACCAAGTAGGACGACGCGCGCGGCGCGGCGCCGAGACATCCTCACGGTCTCGCGGCCGCGCCGCTGTGTATCGCACGGCGTCCGCGCGTAATTCCCCCGCTTCGCGCGAAAGTCGGTACCTTGTCGTGGTGCAAACTCAGTTGACCGATCGTGAGCTGCTGGAATCGCTCGCGGATGCGGTGGAAGACAATCTCCGGCGCCACACCGAGCTGGCGCAGGTCTGGCAGCCGCACGAGTACGTGCCTTTCAGTGACGGACGCAATTTCGGCTTCCTCGGCGGCGTCGACTGGGATCCCGAACAGGCCGCCCTGGGTGAGGTTGCCACGGTTGCGCTCACTGTGAGCGTGCTGATCGCCGACAATTTGCCGTCGTACCATCGCGAGCTCGGCAAGCACCTTCGCACGGGTCCGTGGTGGCGCTGGGTCGGTCGCTGGACGGCCGAGGAGAACCGCCACGAGATCCTCATCCGCAACTATCTGATGGTGACGCGGGCGGTGGATCCGGTGGAACTCGAGCGCGCGCGGATGGAGCATATGACCACCGGCTTCCGCCGGCCGCCGCTGCACTTGCTCGATGTGCTGGCGCTGTGTGCCTTCGAGGAGTCCGCCTCCGCGGTGCGGCATCGCAATATCGCCGCGCTGCAGGAGAATTCGATGGTGACCGCCATCGCGGACCGGATCGCGCTCGACGACGAGTTGCAGTCGGCGTTCTTCGCCGATCTGGTCGCCGCGGCGCTGGAGCTGGTGCCGGATCAGGCCATGCGGGCGATCGCCGATCGGATCGCCGAGTTCCGGGTTCCCGAACTCACCCTGCGCGACGGCCGCAACAGCACCGAGGTCCTGGCCGAGGCCGGCATCTACGAACCCGAGCGCACCGGAGAGCTGGTCTTCACACCCCTGCTGGAACGTTGGAACATCTTCTCGCGCACCGACTTCGGCACCGCCGGTGAGGCGGCGCGGGCGGAGATCGGCCACCTGCGCGGCTGATGTCGCGACGGTCGTGGTGTGCGGGTGCGCGCACCACGACCGGCAGCGCCGGGCGCTGCTCGGCTGCGCGTGATCAGCGCCGGCGGACCAGGTTCCAGATCCCCGCCGCGGTGCCGCGCAGGAAGTTCTCCCAGCTGAAGTGGTCGTGCCACAGGGTGATGCGGCCGTCGACGAGTTCGAACGTGCCGCAGACCCAGAACCCGATTTCCAGCGGGCCCATGCGCAGGTAGTCGGTGCGTTCGGTCAGGACCGTCTCGCCCTCGACCGCAGGGGCGCCATCGGTTTCCGCGGCGATGTGGTGCAAATCGGCGCGGAAACCGAACGCGTCGCGACTCAGCCCGCGCAGTACCGCGCCGACGCGATGGATGCCGCGGATATCGGGCAGCGACGTGTTCTTCCAGACGATGTCGGGATCCAGCAGATCCAGCGCCTCGTTCACCGCGCTCATTTCCATCGCGGCGAAGAACTCGCGCACCGTGGTCACGGCGTTCTGTTGTAGCTCCGGTAATTCGGCCATAGTCCGACTGTAGGCGTGTGGGGGCGCGGACGGGGGATGATCGCGGTCGTTTCGGCTCGTCGCCGGGTGTTCGACGCGTTTCAGTCCCGCCGCCGGGCGATCAGGGCGGCCACACCGTCGAGAATGCGCTCGATGCCGTAGCTCAGGGCCGCGTTGCGACCGTCCGCGGACGTGTCGGAGAAGGCCGCCACGACCTCGGGATAGCGGTCGGCGTGGGCGGCCAGGACCTCGCCGACCTGGCGGGCTATTTCGCTCTCGGCCTGCTCGGGTCCGGTCGAAGCGGTCTGCTGCACCAGGCTGCGGATGTGGCCGTTCAGCAGCACCACGGTGTCGAGGCGTTCGGAGCCGCGTAGTCCGGTGCCGGCCAGCGGCGCGAGCGCGGCCTCCATCCAGCCCAGTTCGTTCGGGCCGAGCGGTCGCGCACCGGCGGTGAGTTCGATGGTCCACGGATGCGCCCGATACCGCTCGTACATCGTCTCCGTCCACTGCCGCAGCGCCTCGCGCCAGGGTTCGGGATCCGAGTCGGCGACCGTGACCTCCGGCGGTTGTCCCATCCCGTAGTCCAGCATCAACGCAGTGAGCTCGGCCTTTCCCGGTACATAGCGATACAGCGCCATCTTGGCGCAACCCAGCCGCTCGGCCAGCCGCTGCATCGAGACGGCGGCCATCCCGTCGGCATCGGCCAGGGCGATGGCCTCGGTGACGATGCGTTCCAGCGACAGCGACGGCTTGGGGCCGCGCCGGGGGCGCTGCGAATTCCCCCACAGCAGTTCGTGGGCAGTCGGTCCGGTCATTACGCCATCCTCTCCGAATTCCGGCTTGACGGGAAACTGCGTCCAACATACGCTAATTAGCGTCCGACAGACACAGTTACTGATCGAGGGGTCATCATGCGGAATACGACAGTTCTCATCTCCGGTGCGAGCATCGCCGGCCCGGCGCTGGCCTACTGGCTGCAGCGTTACGGCTTCGCCGTCACCGTCGTCGAGCGGGCGCCCGAATTGCGGGCCGGCGGCCAAGCCGTCGACTTCAAGGGCGCGACCCACCGCACGGTGCTCGAGCGGATGGGTGTGTGGGAGGAGATCCACCGCCGGCAGACCGGCAAGACCGATATGGTCCTCACCGACGCCGAGGGCGGCGAATTGGCCGTCATATCAGGCGATTTCACCGGTGGCGATGTGGAGATCCTGCGCGGCGACCTGGCCGAGATCTTCTACGAGCGCACCGTGCACGGCTGTGAATACGTGTTCGGTGACTCCGTCACCGCGCTGCGTGAGACCGCCGCCGGCGTCGAGGTCGAATTCGAGAACGCCCCCGCGCGGACCTTCGATCTGGTGGTCGGTTGTGACGGCATCCACTCCCGGGTGCGCGCGCTGGCCTTCGGTCCCGAAGCCGATTACGTCGAACATCTGGGCTACTACTACTGCACCGCGGGTGCGGCCGGATGGGGACACGACCCGAACGGCCCGCGGCAGCGCAACCGGTCCGATGCCTACAACGAACCCGGACGGCTCGCGGTCCGCGGCGGGAACAAGGCCGCGCACATGTACATGTTCGCCGCGCAACCGCTCACCTACGCCCGGCACGACGAGGCGGCACAGCGCCGCGTTCTGGCCGAGGCCTTCGCCGGTGCCCGTGGGCCGGTGCCCGCCATGATGGCCGAACTGTCCGAACTGGACTCGTTCTACCTGGATTCGCTGGGCCAGGTGCGGATGAAGGGCCGCTACACCAAGGGCCGGGTCGCGCTGGTCGGTGACTCCGCCTACGGAAATACCCTGGGCGGCTTCGGAACCGGGCTGGCAGTGGTCGGCGCCTACGTGCTGGCGGGTGAGCTGGCGCTGGCCGACGGCGACCATACGGCCGCCTTCGCCCGCTACAACGAACTGATGAAGCGCTACGCCAAGATCGCGGGCAACAGCAACGCGGGCCGCTTCCTCGCGCCGCGCACCGCCCGCGGTATCCGGATGCGCAACTGGTTCCTCGGCTCGCGAATGTTCGACCTGATGCTGAAATACAGCGACAATGCCGCCAACGACATCGATCTGCGCGACTACCCGGCGCTGGTGGCGGCCTGAACCGCAAGTCCGGATCCGGCCTCTCGGCGCGAGCGAGTCGCGGCGGCCGGATCCGGAGATCGTGGGATCAGTCCTGGTCCTCGACCTTCGCCATCGACAGCACGTCCAGCCGGCGATCCAGCTCTTCCTCCGACAGCTTCTCGCCGATCAGACCGCGGTCGACGACCGTTTCCCGAATCGTCTTGTTCTCGCGCAGTGCCTGTTTCGCCACGGCGGCCGCTTCCTCGTAGCCGATGGCCGAGTTCAGCGGGGTGACGATCGACGGCGAGGACTCCGCGAGCCGGCGCAGCCGCTCGGTATCGGCGGTGAGGCCGGCGACGCACTTGTCGGCGAAGAGGCGGGACACGTTGGCCAGCAATCGAATCGACTCGAGGACGTTGCGGGCCATCATCGGAATGTAGACGTTGAGTTCGAAGGCGCCGTTGCCGCCACCCCACGCCACCGCGGCATCGTTGCCGATCACCTGGGCGGCGACCTGTGTGACGGCTTCCGGCAGAACGGGATTCACCTTGCCGGGCATGATCGAGGAGCCCGGTTGCAGATCCGGCAGCTGGATCTCCGCGAGTCCGGTGAGCGGTCCGGAACCCATCCAGCGAATATCGTTGGCGATCTTGGTGAGACTGATGGCGATGGTTCGCAGCGAACCGGAGATCTCGACCAGGCCGTCGCGGGCGGCCTGGGCCTCGAAATGGTTGCGAGCCTCGGCCAGTTCGTCCAGTCCGGTCGTCTTGCGCAGTTCCGCAACGACTTTCGCGCCGAAGCCGGTGGGCGCGTTGAGTCCGGTGCCGACCGCGGTGCCGCCGATGGGCAGCTCACCCAGCCGCGGCAGCGCGGCGACCAGGCGTTCGGTACCGGCCTCGACCTGCCGGGTGTAGCCGCTGAACTCCTGGCCGAGGGTCACCGGGACGGCGTCCATCAGGTGGGTGCGGCCGGACTTCACCACCGTCCGCCACTCGGTGGCCTTGTCCAGCAGCCGCAGCCGCAGATGATCCAGCGCCGGCAGCAGCTCCTTCACCACGGCCTCGGTGGCGGCCAGATGCGTCGCGGTGGGGAAGGTGTCGTTGGACGACTGGGACATGTTCACGTCGTCGTTCGGGTGCACGGTGACGCCCCGGGCGGCGGCCAGGCTCGCGATCACCTCGTTGGCGTTCATATTCGAGCTCGTGCCGGAGCCGGTCTGGAAGACGTCGATGGGGAACTGGTCGTCGTGGCGGCCCTCGGCGATCTCGTTCGCGGCGGCGATGATCGCCTCGGCCTTCACACCGTCGAGCAGCCCCAGATCCCGGTTCACCGCCGCGCACGCGGCCTTGAGCAGGCCGAGCGCGCGGATCTGAGCGCGTTCGAGGCCGCGGCCGCTGATCGGGAAGTTCTCCACCGCCCGCTGCGTCTGCGCCCGCCACAACGCGTTCACCGGAACGCGGACCTCGCCCATGGTGTCGTGTTCGATGCGGTACTGCGTCTGGTCGTCGGTCATAACTCGACACTAAGCCGGTTGAACGATGGAGTGGGCTGCCACGCCTGAGGCTTTTCGCACAGGAATCGGCGGAATACCGGCGGTTCGGGCGGACCGCGGGCGCGGCAGCACGCACTGTCGTCGGACTGAGATAGCTTCTGCCGTCAGACGAACGTGTAGGCGAGACCGTTGCTGGTCCCGCCCGAGCCGGTGACCGTTATCTGCACCGTGCCCGCCGCATGGGCCGGGGCGACGGCGGTGATCTGGGTGCTGGAGTTCACGGTGAACGTGGTGGCGGTCGTGCCGAACCGGACGGTCAGCGGGCCGGTGAAATCGGTTCCGGTGATCGTCACGTTGTTGCCTCCCGTCGTCGGCCCGGAGGCCGGAGAGATGGAGGTGATGCTCGGTACGACGACGTAGATGTAGGTGGCCGAGTTGCTGGTGCCGCCGGGCCCGGTGACGGTCACCGACACGATCCCGGTGCCGGCGGGGGCGACGGCGGTGATCTGGGTGTCGGAATCGACGGTGAACGAGGTCGCCGGAGTCGTACCGAAATTCACCGCGGTGGCTCCCGTCAGGCCCGACCCGGTGAGCGTGACCGTCGTCCCGCCCGTGGTCGCCCCCTGGCTGGGGTTGATGCCGCTCAACGCCGGCACCGCGAGGTAGGTGTACGTCGCGCCGTTGCTGGTACCGGCCGAGGTGGTGACGGTGACCTGCACGGCGCCGACCGATCCGGAGGGAGCGATCGCCGTGATCTGCGTCGACGAATCCAGGGTGAAAGTCGTTGCGGTGGTGCCGAATCGGACGGTGGTCGGACCGGTGAATCCGGTACCGGTGATCGTGACGCTGGTACCCCCTGTGGTGGGGCCCGACGACGGGGAGAGGGACGTGATAGTCGGCATGGCGCTGCCTCCTGACTGCTGTTGAGATCGTGTACAACCCGGCGGGCTGCCCGAATTGCGCCGGGGTCCCGCAACTTCTATTAACGTCCCGGAAACACGCTGCGGGTCGGCCTCTGGAGTTCGTTTTTGTCCGTTATCGATTCCGCCGCGCCGCGCGGCCGGTCGCCCGCAACCGTCGTGCGAGTGGGAAAACGGACAAAAGCGGATCGGAGATGCGTTGCCCTGCAACGGTGTCAGGGCGCTTAATGGACATGCGGGCCGTCGATCGGGTGGGGCGGAACGTCCCGCGCCTTTGCCATAGCTGTACCGGGTAGGGCCGATTGTTCGGGTCGCCGCCGCGGGGCGGTGGTCGCTGGGGTAAGGGGGTTTCCTTGGCTACCGTGCTGAAAACGCTGCTGGCGGAGCGGCATCTCAAGAGCCACTCGGATTTCCTGGCCGCCTACGACGCCTGTGCCGCACGACTCGACCTGTCTCTTATACACATCTCCGAGCCCACGAGACCGATC
>NZ_PYHT01000027.1:0-86389 GCF_003023875.1 Nocardia sp. MDA0666 | reverse complement strand
ACGGCATACGAGATACTGATCGGTCTCGTGGGCTCGGAGATGTGTATAAGAGACAGACCCCGCACAGATTCCGGGCACCGACCCGGCCGCCCCCGCCCTGTCCCCCGGTGCCGTACCACCGGATATGGCCGATCAGGTCGGTGCGGAAGTCAAGGAACTGACCCGGGATACCCCCTTCAGCATGGTCGCGCTGACCGCGAAGGAACTGGCCGACACCACCGCCCTGATTCGCGCCCAGCAGGCCGACGGCAGCTGGGGGCCGTGGTTCCCGGCCGACCGGGTCGACACCGGTCGCAGCGATCACGCGGGCGCCCCGGCCCGGACCGGTACCGAACCGATCTACGTCGGCGAGACCAAGGCTGTTCAGATACTCACCACCCACAAGGCGATCGCTCCGGCCGCCGGCCGCTCCGACGATCCGGCGCAGCAGGCCGCGTCGCAACTGTCGGCGGTGCTGATCGATCCCGGGCGCGGCGCGATCGACGACAACCTGACTTCGGTCGCCGCACCACTGCCGGGCGGCGGGCCGAAGGTGATCAGCCGCGCGCAGTGGGGCGCCGACGAATCGCTGCGCTGCGAGGAGCCCACCTACGACGACGGGCTGGGTGGAATCACCGTCCACCACACCGCCGGTCGCAACGACTACAGCAAGGCCGAATCCGCCGGCATCGTGCGCGCGATCTACGCGTATCACGCCAAAACACTGGGCTGGTGCGATATCGGCTACAACGCGCTGGTCGACAAGTACGGCCAGATCTTCGAGGGCCGCTACGGCGGCCTGGACCGCCCGGTCGAGGGCGCGCACGCCGGTGGTTTCAACGAGAACACCGCGGGCGTGGCGATGATGGGCGATTTCGAGACCGCCGCACCCAGCGACGCCCAGCTCCAGGCCACCGGGCAGTTCGTCGGGTGGCGGGCCGAGATCGCGGGACTGGATCCCGAGGGCCACACCACCATGTATTCCGAGGGCACCGACTACACCCCGTACGCCGAGGGTGAGGCGGTGGACCTGCCGATCGTGTTCGCACATCGCGACGTCGGCAACACCACCTGCCCGGGTGATGCCGCCTATGCGCGCATGGACCGGATCCGCGAGATCGCCGCGGGGGTTGCCGCCGGCAGCGCGCCCGCGGCTCCGAAAGACCAACGGGCGCACGCGGATCCGGCAGCTCTGGCGAATCTGACCACGCGACTGCTGAGCATGGTCGACAAGAACGCCATCGCCACCTACTGGGCGGGACAGGGCGGCCCGGACGGACGTCTCGGTGCCGCCTCCTCCGAACCGACCCCGACCGGGGACGGCGGCCAGTACGCCGAGTTCGTCAACGGATACGTCTATGCGGCGCCCGACGGGTCGATCGTCGAACTGGCCGGCCGGATTCTCGACCGCTTCGTTCAGCTCGGCGCCGAATCCGGACTGCTCGGAACGCCGCTGCGCAATCCATACCCGGTTCCCGGCGGCCGGCGTGCCGATTTCCGCCTCGGCTCATTGATCCTCAACACCGCCACCGGTGTGGTCACCACCCTGCTGAAACACGGTGGCGCACAACCGGACCCGGCGGGCGAGCCGATTCCGCAGGCACTGCCCGCCGCGGACGCGCCTGCCCCGCAGGCGGCTCCGGACGCGGGGCCTTCCGATCCGCAAGCGCCCCCGGCGGGCTGAGGGCTGGGGCCCTAGCCCTAACTCTCCCACCAGCGCTCGAGTACCCGCGCCACGCCGTCCTCCGAATTGGAGGCGGTGATCTCGTCGGCGGCGGCAAGGGCTTCGGGGTGGGCGTTGCCCATCGCTACGCCGTGGCCGGCCATGCGGAGCATCGGCACATCGTTGGGCATATCGCCGAAGGCCAGGATCGCCGCCGCGTCCACCCCGAGCCGCTCGGCGACCACGCTCAGGCCGGCGGCCTTGGTGATACCGGGCGCGGACAGTTCGATGAGGCCGTTGTTGGTGGAGTAGGTGATGTCGGCGCGCCCGGCCAGGTGAGGTTCCAGGGCCGACTGCATCTGGGCGCTCGGCGTTCCGCGCAGCCGGATCAGCATCTTGATCGCCGAGGCCGAGATGACCTCCTGCCGTGAGACCTGCGTGTCGTCCGGATTCAGCCAGGCGTGCTCGTACTCGGGCGAGCTGACGAATTGCGGCGTCGCCGCATCGTGCGCGCTGCGGCCGACGCGCTCGGCGGCCAGCCCACAGCCCGGCAGTACGCGCTCGGCGAGGTCGGCGATCCAGGCCAGACTCTCCACATCCAGCGTGCTGGTGTGCAGGATGCGGTCGGCGGCACTGTCGTAGATCACCGCGCCGTTGCCGCAGACGCACAGCGGAGGAAAGCCCAGCCCCTCGATCACCGGATCGATCCAGCGCGGCGGACGGCCCGTGGCCAGCACGAACGGCACGCCGTCGGCGATCAGCGCGGCCACCGCGGTACGGGTGCGCGGCGTCACCCGTTCCCATTCGTCGAGCAGCGTGCCATCGACATCGGTGGCCACCATCTTCGGCTTCGGCAGACGCGTCACCTATTCCATCCTGCCCGAAATTGCGGCGCGGCCGTAATCGTTTGCCCGCGCCCCGCCTGCGAGCGGGCCGGAAGTGGTGCACGATGTCACCGGTGGACTCGAGACCATTCCCTATGATCAGGGGCTAGTAACCGACCCGAGGGGACCGATGACCGGCTTTCTGCTACGACGTGCGCTCAACTATGTCGTGCTGCTGGCGCTGGCGTCGTTCCTGGCCTTCAGTCTGGCGTCGCTGACATTTCGCCCGCTGGACAGCCTCGAACAGCGCAATCCGCGACCGCCGCAGTCGGTGATCGACGCCAAGGCCCACGAACTGCATCTCGACCAGCCCATCCCGCAGCGCTACCTCACCTGGGTCGGCGGCGTGGTGCACGGCGACTTCGGCACCACGCTGACGGGGCAGCCGGTCAGTCAGGAACTGCCGCGCCGGATCGGGGTCAGCCTGCGGTTGCTGATCGTGGGCTCGGTGGTCGGAACGGTGCTCGGTGTGCTGATCGGCGCGGCCGGTGCGATCCGGCAATATCGGTTCACCGATTACTTCACGACGATTATTTCCCTGCTGGTGCTCAGCACGCCCGTATTCCTCTTGGCGACGCTACTGAAATACGGTGCGCTGGAGATCAATTCGGCCACCGGGCAACAGATATTCCTGTACACCGGGGAAACGTCGGCCAATGCCGTACACGGAGTGTGGAATCAGTTCGTCGACCGGTTACAGCACATGATCGTCCCGACCCTCGGCCTCGCCCTGGGCGCGATGGCCGGTTACAGCCGCTATCAGCGCAACGCCATGCTGGATGTGCTGCAGAGCGATTTCATCCGTACCGCGCGGGCGAAGGGACTCACCCGCCGCCGCGCACTCTACAAACACGGTCTGCGCACCGCGCTGATTCCGATGGCGACCCTGTTCGCCTACAGTCTCGGCGCGCTGATCACCGGCGCCACCTTCACCGAGAAGATCTTCGGATGGCACGGCGTCGGTGAATGGCTGGTCGACGCGATCAATGCGCAGGACATCTACATCGTGGTAACCGTCACGGTGTTCGCGGGATTCGTGGTGCTGGTTTCGGGCCTGCTGTCCGACATCGTGTATGCGATTCTGGATCCGCGAGTGCGGGTCGGATGATCGGGGCGAGACAGTGACCGAAACCGAGATCATCGCGCAGGGCGCGCCGGAACCCGCTGCCGCCGGTCGCCGAAAGCTGGTGTGGCGCAGGTTCCTGCGCAACAAGCCCGCCATCGTCGGCGCGACCGTGCTGATCATCATGCTGATCGGCGCCTTCGCGATTCCGCCGCTCCTGTCCTACGACTATCAGGAGCGCGACCCGTACGCGCTGTTGCAACCGCCCTCGCCGCAGCATCTGTTCGGCACCAACGAGATCGGCCAGGACATGCTGGCCCAGACCCTGCACGGTTTGCAGAAATCGCTGATCATCGGCATCTGCGTGGCGGTGCTGACCTCGCTGATCGCGGTCACCGCGGGGGCGATCGCCGGTCTGCTCGGTGGGTGGACCGACCGGGCGATCATGTGGCTGGTCGATCTGCTGCTGGTGGTGCCCAGTTTCATCATCATCGCGATCTTCGCGCCGCGCACCAAGGGCAGCAGTTCGATTCTGCTGCTGATCGTGCTGCTGGCCGGATTCAGCTGGATGATCAGCGCCCGAATCGTGCGCGGATTGACGATGAGCCTGCGGGAACGCGAATTCGTCCGCGCGGCACGGTATATGGGCGCGTCGACGCGTTCGGTGATCGTCACTCACATCGTGCCGAATATCGCGTCGATTCTGATCATCGACACCACCCTCGCGGTCGGCGCGGCGATCATGTCCGAAACCGGTTTGAGCTTCCTCGGATTCGGCGTGCAACCGCCGGACGTGTCACTGGGCTCGCTGATCGCCTTCGGCACCAAATCGGCGCTGACCTTCCCGTGGTTGTTCCTGTTCCCGGGTGGTTTCCTGATCGCGATCGTGCTGTGCGCCAACCTCGTCGGTGACGGCCTGCGTGATGCCTTCGACCCGAGTTCCAAGGGGGCGCGGGCGGGCCGCAAGGCCGATAAGCGGGACAAGGCGCTGCGCGGAAAGTCGGCGCGGACCTCCGGTACCGGTCCGGATGAGCAGTCGGACAAGAGGATTGAAGCGGCATGACCGATCGCACCACCGACTCCGCCGACCGCGCGGACTCGCGCCGCGCTACGACCGCCCCCCTGCTGGAGGTCTCGGACCTGCATGTGTCCTTCCCCGGCGAGGAGGGCCGCATCGACGCGGTGCGCGGCGTGAACTACACCGTCGCCGACGGTGAGGTGCTGGCCATCGTCGGCGAGTCGGGTTCCGGTAAATCGGTGTCCTCGCTGGCCGTGATGGGGTTGCTGCCCGATCAGGCCCGCATCCGCGGCTCGATTCGCCTGCGCGGCAGGGAATTGCTCGGCATGGGCGACAGACAGCTCTCGGCGCTGCGGGGGACTCGGGTCAGCATGGTCTTCCAGGATCCGCTCTCGGCGCTCACCCCGGTCTACCGGGTCGGCGATCAGATCGCCGAAGCGCTGGTCGCCCACAAGAAGATGAGCAAATCGCAGGCGGCGGACCGGGCGGTGGAACTGCTCGATCTGGTCGGTATTCCCGAACCGGCGGTGCGTGCCAAGGCTTTTCCGCACGAATTCTCCGGCGGTATGCGCCAGCGCGTGGTGATCGCGATGGCGATCGCCAACGATCCGGAATTGATCATCTGCGACGAGCCGACCACCGCCTTGGATGTGACGGTGCAGGCGCAGATCCTCGACCTGCTGCGCAAGGCCCGCGACATCACCGGCGCCGGCGTCATCATGATCACCCACGACATGGGGATCGCGGCCACCCTGGCCGACCGCGTGGCCGTGATGTACGCCGGTCGGATCGTCGAGAACGCCCCGGCCGCAGAGCTGTTCAACTCACCGCGGATGCCCTACACCGTCGGCCTGCTCGGCTCCATCCCGCGGATGGACGGTCCGGCCCGCGCGCCGCTCATCCCGATCGTCGGCGCTCCCCCGCCCATGCACGCCCTGCCGCCGGGCTGTCCCTTCGCGCCGCGCTGCCCGGTCTCGATCGACGACTGCCTGGCCGCGGAGCCGCCGCTGCAGGAAACCGCCCCCGCGCACCGGGCCGCCTGCATCCGCACCGCCGAAGTGGGGACCGCGGAACTGTTCGCCGCCTACCGCCGCGACACCGACAGCGTGGCCGCGGCGGAACCCGCCGATTCGGATGTGGTGCTGCGGGTTTCGGGTCTGACCAAGACCTTTCCGGTCACCTCCGGTGTCGTCTTCAAACGCCGCACCGGTGAGGTGCGCGCGGTCGACGGCATCGATTTCGCGGTACGCAAGGGACGCACGCTCGCACTCGTCGGCGAATCCGGATCCGGGAAATCGACGACGCTGAGCCAGATCATGGACCTCGCCCAACCCGAGGCGGGCACGATCGAGGTCTTCGGCGAGGACGTCGCTACGCTGAGTAAGCAGCGCAAACGCGATATCCGCCGCAGATTGCAGATCGTCTTCCAGGATCCGTCCTCCTCGCTGGATCCGCGCCTGCCGATCTTCGACGCCCTGGCCGAACCTTTGCGGGTCGACGGCCGGTCCCGCGACGAAATCCGCAAGCGGGTACCGGAATTGCTGAAGCAGGTCGGACTGCGCGCCGAACACGCCGATCGCTATCCGGCCGATTTCTCCGGTGGACAGAAGCAGCGCATCAATATCGCGCGCGCGATGGCGCTGGATCCCGACATGCTGGTGCTCGACGAGCCGGTGTCCTCGCTCGACGTATCCATTCAGGCCGGGGTGCTGAACCTCCTGCGGGATCTGCAGGCCGA
Organism: Nocardia sp. MDA0666; assembly: GCF_003023875.1. Taxonomy (NCBI): domain Bacteria; kingdom Bacillati; phylum Actinomycetota; class Actinomycetes; order Mycobacteriales; family Nocardiaceae; genus Nocardia; species Nocardia sp. MDA0666. Next base: position 80,044 of record NZ_PYHT01000027.1, on the reverse strand, counting down.
ACGCGGACTGTCGTATCTGTTCGTCTCCCACGACCTTTCGGTGGTCCGCAATCTCGCGCACGATATCGCGGTCATGTATCGCGGCAAGATCGTCGAATCCGGGCCGGCCGAACAGATTTTCGCGGCGCCGCAGCACGAGTACACCCGCGCGCTGATCGACGCGGTGCCCCTTCCGGTCGTCGCACGCTAGGAGTTCGTCGTGAGGATACGTTCGCGCGCACTACGTGTGACCGTTGTTGTGGTAGCGGCCGGGCTGGCTGTCGCTCTGGCCGGCTGCGCATCGGTGAACACGACGAACGGACCCGCGGCCCTCGGAACCACCAACGACATCAATCCGCAGCCGCGCGACGCGGTGCGCGAGGGCGGCAACCTGCGGTTGGCGATCAGCGGATATCCGGCCAATTGGAACAGCCTGTCCATCGACGGCAACGAGTTGGAGACCGGCGAGGTGCTGTGGCCGTTGATGCCGCGGTCATACCTGATCGACGCAACCGGCCAATTGACGGTCAACAGAGACTACTTCACCGATATCCAGCTCACCGGCACCGATCCGCAGCAGGTCACCTACACCATCAACCCCAAGGCGGTGTGGAGTGACGGATCACCGATCACCTGGGAGGACATCGCTTCCGAAGCTCATGCGCTGTCGAGTGTGGACAAACGCTATCTGATCGCGATCAACAACGGGTTCGATCGGGTCGACAGGGTCGAACGCGGGGTCGACGACCGACAGGCCGTCATCACCTTCAAACAGCATTACGCGGATTGGCGCGGTCAGTTCGCCGGAAACGCGATGCTGTATCCGAAGTCGGTCACCGCCGATCCGGATACGTTCAATCGCGCGCTCGCCGGCGGCGTCACGCTGACCTCCGGGCCGTTCGTGATCCGCTCCACCGACCGCACCCAGGGCCGAATCGTGCTGAGCCGCAATCCGAAATGGTGGGGCGACACTCCGAAACTGGACACCATCACCTTCAGTGTGATGGATCAGGCCGCATATGCGGCGGCTCTGCAGAACAACGAACTCGACGCCGCACGCCTGAACTCCATCGAGGATCTGGCAACCGTGCGCAGCAGTGCGGAACTGGTCGTACGCCACGCACCGGGAAATTTGTGGCGGCACATCACCTTCAACGGCGCCCCCGGTTCGATACTGGCCGATCCCGCTCTGCGCGTGGCGATTTCGAAGGCGGTCGACCGGCAGGGCATCGCGAATGCGATCGAAAACGGTCTGGTGTCGAACCCGAAGCCGTTGAACAATCACATTTTCGTCCAGGGCCAAGAGGGCTATCAAGACAACAGCCTGCCATTCGATCCCGCGGCCGCCGCGCGCGAGCTCGATGTACTGGGCTGGAAACAGCAGGGCGATGTGCGGGTCAAGGACGGCCGCCGCCTCGAGATTCGCGATGTGATGTACAACGACCCCACTTGGGTTCGGGTCGCGCAGATCGTCCAGGGTGATCTCGCGAAGGTCGGCGTGAAGCTGATAATCGCCACCCGGCAACGCCAGGGATTCTTCAGCGATGCGATGATTCCCGGTGATTTCGACATCGCCCAGTTCCAGTTCTCGGGTGACGCATTCCCGTTCGGAAGCATCCCGCAGATCTACGCGTACCACCCCGACGACGAGCAGAGCAATTTCGGTCGTATCGGCTCCCCGGAGTTGAATGCGCTGATCGAGCAGACTCTCAGCGAGCTGGACCCGAAAAAGGGTATCGACCTGGCGAATCAGGTCGACCGCAAGGTTTTCGAAGAGGGTTTCTCGCTGCCGCTCACCCAGGACCCCGGCAACTATGGCGTGCGCACCACCGTCGCCAACTACGGCGCTCCGGCCCTGGCCTCCTACGACTACACCAAGATCGGCTTCGTAAGTTAGCCGCCCGTCCCGACGAAAGGAGAACGAGACCATGCGGATTCGTTCGACAATAACCCGGCTCGCGATCCCCGCGGTCGCGTGCGGACTGCTCCTGTCGGGGTGTTCGGGCTCCACGACCGGGACCGGGAGCTCCGCTCTCGGCACGACCAACGACATCAATCCGCACGACGTCGCCGACCTTCGCGACGGCGGCAGTCTGCGGTTGGCGATCTCGGAGTTCCCGCCGAACTGGAACACTCTCCAGATCGACGGCAACAACTACGACATCACGGCGGTGGAAAGGCCGATGCTGCCGCAGGCATTCAGCATCGATGCCGCCGGTGGCACCCATCTCAACACCGACTACTTCACCAATGTCGAGTTGACCGGCACCGATCCGCAGACCGTCACCTACACCATCAACCCGAAGGCGGTGTGGACGGACGGGACGCCGATCACCTGGGAGGACATCGCCTCTCAAGCCGAGGCGCTGAGCGGTCGCAACCCGGAGTACCTGATCGCCAACAACATGGGTTTCGATCGGGTCGCGAAGGTCGAGCGCGGCGTCGACGATCGCCAGGCGGTGCTGACATTCAACAAGCACTTCGGTGAATGGCAGGGCCAATTCTCCGGCAACAGCATGCTGTATCCGAAGTCGGTGACCTCGAACCCGGAGGCGTTCAACAAGAGCCTCATCGACGGCATCAAGGTGACGGCCGGACCGTTCGCCGTCCAATCCACCGACCGGACTCAGGGTCGGATCACGCTGGGGCGCAATCCGAAATGGTGGGGTGCCACGCCGAAACTCGATACCGTCAATTTCAGCGTGCTCGATTCGGCCGCACTGGTGCCCGCATTGCAGAACGACGAACTCGACGCGATCGGAATCGGCAGCCGTGGCGATTTGGTGACGGCTCAGGGGGTTCCGAATGTGTCCATCCGCCGCGCCCCGGCGTTGCAGTGGTCGCATCTGACCTTCAACGGCGCTCCGGGTTCGATTCTGGAGGATCCCAAGGTTCGCGTGGCCGTGTCGAAGGCCATCGATCGGCAGGGCATCGCGAACGCGATTCAGAACGGTCTGGTCGCCGAACCCAAGCCGCTGAACAATCACATCTACCTGGAGGGGCAGAAGGGTTACCAGGACAACGCCCTGCCCTACGACCCCGACGCCGCCGCCCGCGAACTCGACGCCCTGGGCTGGAAATTGCAGGGCGACGTGCGCGTGAAGGACGGTCGCAAACTCGAGATCCGCGATGTGATGTACAACGATCCGTCCTGGGTGCAGATGGCGCAGATCATGCAGCAGAACCTCGCCAAGATCGGGGTGAAACTCACCATCGACACCCGGCCGGGACAGGGCCTGTTCACCAATGTGTTCCAGAAGGGCGATTTCGATCTGGCGCAGTTCTCCTGGGTAGGTGACCCGTTCCCCTTGGGCAGCATCAGCCAGATCTGGGGATACGACCCGAACAACTGGCAGGGCAATTACGGCCATATCGGTTCCCCGGAACTCAACGATCTGATCGAGAAGACCGTCTCCGAACTGGACCCGGCCAAGGCCATCGATCTGGCCAATCAGGTCGACCGCCAGATCTTCGCCGAGGGTCATTCCCTTCCGCTGCTGCAGTCGCCCGGCATCGTCGCGACCCGATCCAACCTCGCCAACTACGGCGCGCGCGGCCTGGCCACCCTGGACTGGACGAAAGTCGGCTACCTGAAGTGATTTCCGGAACCGGCCATCCGCTGGCCTATCCGGTTCTCACCACGATCGGCGCCCTGGTGATCTGCATCGCCTGGGCGCCGTTCGCCGATCCGGAACAGTTGGCCATGCTGGCGGCGGTGGCGCTGGTTGTGTTGTTGTACAGCGGGTTTCGCCTCGCGGTGGCGTTCGGGGTGGTGCCGTGGCGCACGATTCCGGCCGGGACGTTCCGGGTGAAGCGAGTACGCCAGCAGAACCGGTTGGTCAGCCGATCGTGGCTGGAACTGAGCTCCGGCGGCCGAACCCGTTGGCTGCCGGTCTATTTCGATCCGTCACTGGTCGGCCTCACGGAATCCGACGCCGACTGTGACGCCGCCGTGCTCGTGCACGGCCACCGCCTGTTCGCCTCCGGAGCGGTCCGCGACCCCGAGCCGCGGGGCCGCCTGATCGACAACCCGACCCGCCCCGACCCCGACGGCCCGGCCCACGCCGCCGCAGCCACCCGCCTAGGCCGCCGCCTCCTCCTCGACGCCCAATTCGCCGTCGTCGCCCCCTTCGCCGGCCTGTTCTGGATCTACGTCGCCGGCGGCGGCCTCCCCGCCTTCGCCGGCGCCACCGTGGTCGCGGCCGCCACCGCCACCTGGTTCGCCGCCATCCGCGGTTCGGATCCGAGTTGAGGGACCATCACAGTCGCATCGCCTGGACCACCGTCAGGCCCTGGCATACCATCGGGAAATGAGCGACGGTGGGGGGAATTCGCCGAGTCCTGGGCACAACTTCTCGGTCGTGCCCGAACAGGTGCGCGATGTGGGCGTATACATCTACGGCTTGGCCGAAACTCTGCACAACGCTTTGGATTCCGCAGCCAAAGACGTCGCGGACATGCTGACCGACAGCTGGACCGGTGACTACGCCGACGAGTTCTCCGAAGGCTGGACCGAGGTCAACGACGGTGGCCGCCAGATCTTTCAAGCCCTCGCCACGTTGGCCGAAAAACTCGGAGTTACGGCGGAGACGTTCCAGTCGGTCGACGCGACCAGTGCTGCTGCTCTGAACATCCCGAGACTGGATTGGACCTGACTGTGGCGTCGCGATTCTCGGTAGACCTCGAACAGCTGGACCACATCGTCTCCCGCCTCTCCGGACTGGCAGGCTTCATCGAGGACCACCTGTCGGATATCGAACAGCAAGTGGCGAGTTTGCAGGGCACCGGCTGGGAGGGCGTGGCCGCCCGCGCCTACGACGACGCACACCGCGAATGGATCAGCGGAGCGAAGGAACTCGTGGAAGGCGTCAAGGATATGAGCGACGCCGCCAGAGAGGCGCATTCCGCTTACACGCGCGCGCTCGAGTTCAACTGGCGAATGCTGCAGAGCGGGCAGCGGTGATCATCGACTGGGAGACGTACTACACGGCGGGCACCAAGTGCCGGGAGTTGGCCGTAAGTCTCCGCGCCGCAGACAAACCGGTCCACGAAGCGGCCGAAGCGCAGTGGTCCGGAATGGCCGGAGATGCTCCCGGCTGCATGGAATGGGGACAGGCATACGACGAGGCGGCCCGCAGTACGTTGCAGGCCTGCGCCAGTCTTGCTAACGCGCTGACCAACTACGGAGCGGTCTTGTACGCTCAAGGGTACAACTGGGGCGTCACCAACAAGTCGAGCCCGCCCCCACCGCAGCCGGATATCAGTCAGGTCGGTGAATACAAGGTGGCCTTGCCGAATTCGACCCACGGTACCGGGATCGGATTCGGCGACAATGGAGGCGCGAAGGAGTTCTTCGATGACCTGTTCCGGAAGGTCGTCAAATCCTTCGGCAGAATCCCCAACGGCGACGCAGATAAATTACAGAAAGCTTACAATACGTGGACGGCCTTTGCTGATAACAGTGCAATATCCGAAGCTCCCGACCGGATCTTGCTGATCTCGGACCTCTTTATCGATATGGACGACAGTTCTCACAGATACGAGATACAGCATCGCTTGAACGATTTACACACCAGCGCCCAAACTGTCTCACTGGCCGCCGGACGCCTGGCTTCGCCGATCAACGACTATTATGAAGCAACTATGACATTGGCCACAGCCTGCGCCGACGAGATCAATCTGAGCGAAGGGAATGTAGGCGTCGAAGCCCGTGCGCAATATGGCAGGTCAGGGCGCCTGTTTGACGTCGGTCTCGCAGTAAGCGTGGCGGCGCGCGGCAACCGTGTTCCCGTCGAGGGCACCATCAATGCAATCCAAAGAGCCTACCGGGCGAGCACAATGCCGATCGTTCTCGGCTTGCCGGCCCTCGACGCCAATTCGAAGGGGTTCATCGACGCGTTCAACAGCGTTCCGACCGACGGGCTCGATCAGGCTGTCGACAGGCTCTCGGTCATTATCGCAACACGCGCCGAGATTGCCTCCGGCGACAAACCGGGTGCGCTAACTTATGAAAAGTCGCCGAAACATGGAAAAAACCAGCGCGGCAACGCCGCACCAGAACCGACTCACGGTCAGGAAACATTGGAGGAGTCGGTGCTTATCAAGCCCACAACGAGTCGGCGAGTCGGATTCGACCCCGACACCGGAGAATTCGATGTCTTCGACGAAACATATCCCGAATCGGGCATTTATCACGGACATCAGCGAAGCTGGGATCAGCTCAGCCCAGACATGCAGAACGCTCTCGTGAACGCAGGTATCGTCGACAGAAAAGGCAGACCGCGATGAACACTTACCAACGGCTGGACCCTATCGACCGAGATACCGCACTGGACATGATCAACTCGGGTTCATCGGAGCGGGCCGGTGAAGCCATCCTCCGGTTGGCACTGCACGACCCCGACTTCGCATGGGTGACCGACCGAGCACTGGAGCTGCTTGCCAATTCGGACTGGCGAATCCGCGCCGTCGCCGCGACAGCGCTCGGACATCTCGCCCGTTTACACGGCTCAATAGACAAAGAGCGTGTCGTTCCTGCCCTGCGAGCTCTCCTGGACGACCGTGCGACGGCGGGGCGAGCGGAGGATGCGCTGGACGACATCACGATGTTTGCATCCTGAACCCATAGCCCCGGAAGCGAACATGGATGTTCACAGCACTGTCGAAGCCTCGGATCGCTTCGCGTCGAGGCGTCTTCACCCTTGTGCGCGTTTGGCTTTCGCGGCGGCGCGGCGTTCCAGCTCCTCGCGTTCCAGGACCTTCGCCTGCTCCAATGTCGGTGCGGTGCCGCCCAGTCGGGCCGGGACCCAGCGGGCGCCCGGGGGCATGTCGTAGTCCCGTTGCGCGGCGTCGAGCAGTTTCTCCATACTGGAGCGGAGGGTGGCGGTGAGGTCGTCGGCGTGGTCGACGGGGGTTATGGGGTCGCCTACCTGGATGTGGATCGGGAAGTTGTGGCGGCCCAGTTGTTTCGGGATGTCTTTGGTCCAGACGCGTTGGGCGCCCCAGATCGTCATGGGGACGATCGGGACGGCGGCTTCGATCGCCATGCGGGCGGCGCCGGATTTGAATTCCTTCAGTTCGAAGCTGCGGCTGATGGTGGCTTCGGGGTAGACGACGACGATTTCGCCGTCGCGCAGGGCGGTGACGGCGCGGGCGTAGGACTCGGCGCCGGCGGTGCGGTCGACGCCGATCGCCTTGCACTGCTTCATGAGCCAGCCGACGATGCCGTGTTCGAGTTCGGCCTTCATCATGTAGCGGACGTTGCGGCCCGATTCGCGGCCGACCAGTCCGACCTGCATGAAGTCCAGGTAGGCCGTGTGATTCACGGCCAGGACCGCACCGCCGGTGCGCGGGATGTGCTCGCCGCCGACGATATCGATCTTCAGGCCCTGTGCCCAGAAGATGGTGCGGACCAATCCGGTGAGGACGTCGAAAACGGGTTCTCGCGTCATCGGTGACACTCCTGGTACTACCGGGCCGACCCTGCCGTCAGGAGTCGGCATCTCCCGTTTCGGCGGCGCGACGTGCCGCGCGCGCCTCCGCTTTCGCCTTGGCCTCGGCCGCGTCCATCGCGTCGGCTTCCTCCAGTGTCGGTGCGCCGCCGCCCAAGCGGGCCGGAACCCAGTATGCGCCGGGCTCGTGCGTGTAGCCCTGCTGCAGGCCGAGCAGCATGTCCTGCATGGTCGCGCGCACGGTCTCGGTGAGTTCGGCGACCGCCTTCTCGTCCGCCTCCGCGGGCGGGAAGATGGGTTTGCCGACGGCGATCGAAATGGGGGTGTTGGTGCGGCCCAGGCGTTTCGGATGCCCCTTGGTCCAGACCCGCTGCGCACCCCAGATCGTCATCGGGACGATCGGGACCCCGGCCTCGACGGCCATCCGCGCGGCACCCGATTTGAAATCCTTGATCTCGAAGCTGCGGCTGATGGTCGCCTCGGGATACACCCCGACCAGTTCGCCGCGGCGCAGATAGTCGACGGCCGCCTTGTAGGAGTCCGCGCCGGCCGCACGGTCGACCGGGATGTGCCGCAGCGCGCGCATGATCGGCCCGGAGATCGCGTTGTCGAAGACTTCCTTCTTGGCCATGAACCGGATGTAGCGCTTCGGCGTCCGCGCGGGCAGGCCCGCGTAGGTGAAGTCCATATAGCCGGTGTGATTGATCGCGATGACCGCGCCGCCTTGCGCGGGGATGTTCTCAGCCCCCGTGACGTCGAATTTCAGTCCCTGTACGAAGAAGACGGTCCGGGCCAGGCCGATGATCGTCCGGTATACGGGTTCCACAATTCCGCTAGCGTAGTCGCTGTCACATTTTCGCTACCGACCGCCGCACAGAAAACGAGGTTCAGCGCAGTGGAAAGCCCCAATCCAGCATCGCGTGCAGGCGGCCGGAAACCACGAGGGGGTATGGGCGCAGCGCTGCATACCGGACGGTCGGCGCAACGCGGCAGACGGCTCTCGGCGGTGCGGGCCGGCGGTCTGGCGATCGTGGTCGCGGGCATCCTCGCCGGATGTGATTCGCAGGTCGGCATCGAGGGCACCGACTATCACAAGTCCGAGAATACCTCCGCGGCAACGCAATCCGCCGCACCGTCGTCCTCGCGGATCGCCGCTCCCGCTCCGGCAGCGCCCGAATCCGCGGTAGCGGTGGCCCTTGTGACGGCCGATCCGCAGGCCACCGAGGCCATGACCCACTGGGTGACCGATCTGCGGCAACTCACTCCGGCGGAAATGGAAGCCAAGTGCTGGACGATGGCTCCCCGCAACGTCGAGACGATGTACTCCGACAAACCGGCCATCGAGTCGGCGCTGGCCGAGCCCGGCAGTGACAACGGAACCGCCCTGGTGTGGAAGTCGCCGAGCGGAGCCGCCGACGCGGTGACCGTCGTGGCCGAGCGAACCGATATCGCCACCGGATATGCCTGCCCACGGGTCTACCCCGCCGGCACCGAGATCGGTTTCGGCACCGGCAACGAGGCCCAGACCGCCGACGCCCGCCACATCGTCCGGCGCTATCTGTCACGCCAGACCGGACATCCGATCGATGCGGCGGACCAGGAAAACACCCATCCGCTGTTGTGCACCGCCGCCACCACGTGGGATCCGAACGGCACCGGACGCACATCGCGCCCACCGCTGGCCACCAATGGGGCCAAGCTCACCACGCCGACCGCCTTCGCCGATCAGTCGCTCAGTTCCACCGCCCTGAACAGCACCTACCTGTCCATATCCGCGACGGTCACGGCCGGCGGCAGCCAGCAGGAACGGACATACACCGTGAAAGCGACGGACAACGGATACTGCATCGGCGACGTTTCGTCCTGATGTGCGCGAGCGGGCCGGCCTCGTTGCGATAGCCCGGGGGTAACCGCGAGATGACGGTGGGCGCGATGACGATCCGCCTACCGCTCAGACCAGTTCGGGGACGCGCAGATGCGCGAGGGCGACCTCGAAATCGCCGACTTCGAGCACGTCGACACCGGCTCGGCGGGTTCCCTCGCGGCGCAGGGTCGCGAGTTGTTCCCGATTGCGTTCGACCGCGTCGGCGCTCTCGAAGGTCTCGCACGCGACACCGCGCCCGCTCGCCCGATCGACCAGCAGACTCGTGCTACAGAACCCCGGCAGCTGTTCCAGTTGCGACGCCACCATGGACTTGTAGGTCTCGATCGCCTGGTCGAACCGGCTCGTATCGTCGGACTTGGCCCACGTGAGCTGGGCACATGCGCCTTCGGGCAGGCGATGGTCGCGGTGCATGGCCGCTACCTCCCACTGCTCGACCCGCGCCGAATCGGCACCGAGCAGCTGGACGGCGCGATCACGCAGCGAACGCACCCGATCGGCGCTCTCGCGCATCATCTCCTCCGATTCCCAGGACGTCGTCGCGATGCAACGACCGGACTTCCGGTCGACCAGCAACGACATCCCGACACAGCCGGGCATGTTCTCCAGGGCCGGCATCACCTCGTCGCGCATATGCGCGATTCCGGTATCGATTGCGGAGGTCTTCGCTTGGATAGTCGTAGAACGTGCGTACACGGTCCACTTCCTCTGTACTCGGGGCAGCGCCCCGGTGGCGCCACCGTGCACCTCTACACTGCGCCGCTCCGACGGCCAAGGCAATAGCTCGGAAATAACCGGCATCGAGGCCGTCAAAAGCGCCCCTCAGGCTGTGGAAGCCCGTTCAACCGCTACCCTGGGTGGCTGGTAGCCGGGTTCAGGAGGGACTTCTTCGTGCAGATCACCAGCGTCGGACATGCCGGATTCCACATCCGCACCGCGGCCGGGACGATCCTCTGTGATCCGTGGGTGAATCCGGCCTATTTCGCGTCGTGGGTCCCGTTCCCGGACAACACCGGGCTGGACTGGGACGAGCTGGGCAACTGCGATTTCCTCTACGTCTCGCACCTGCATCGCGACCACTTCGACGCGAAGAATCTGCTCGACCACGTGAACAAGGACGCCACCGTCCTGCTGCCGGACTATCCGGTGCCGGATCTGCAGCGTGAGCTCGAGAAGCTGGGCTTCCACACATTCTTCGAAACCCAGGACTCGGTCAAGCACACGATCACCGGCCGGGACGGGCACGAACTGGACATCATGATCATCGCGCTGCGCGCGCCGGCCGACGGGCCGATCGGTGATTCGGGCCTGGTCGTCTCCGATCGCGAGACCGTGTGTTTCAACATGAACGACGCGCGGCCGGTGGATATGGACGTCCTGCACGAGCAGTTCGGACATATCGACATCCACCTGCTGCAGTATTCGGGCGCCATCTGGTACCCGATGGTCTACGACATCCCGAGCAAGACCAAAGCCAACTTCGGCAAGCAGAAGCGCCAGCGCGGAATGGACCGCGCGCGCAGCTATATCGAGCAGGTCGGCGCCACCTGGGTGGTGCCTTCGGCCGGACCGCCGGTGTTCCTCGACGACGAACTGCGCTACCTCAACGACGACGGCGAGAACCGCTACTCCGCCGACAACGGCAATATCTTCCCCGACCAGATGGTGTTCCTCGAGCAGATGCGCATCCACGGCAATCCCGGTGGGGTGCTGATGATTCCGGGTTCGGTCGCGGATGTGCGCGGGAAGGAACTGGATCTGACCCATCCGTTCGATCCGGCCGAGATCTACGACGACAAGGCCGGCTACATCGAGCGGATGGCGCAGCGCATGGCGCCGGTGCTGGAACGCGAGAAGGCTTCCTGGGCAACCGAAGACGGCACGCCGCTGCTTCCCCAGCTCAAGGAACTGTTCGAACCGATCATGGCGCAGAGCGATCTGATCTGCGACGGGATCGGCTATCCGGTCGGGCTGGTCATGGGCGACGAAACCGTGGTGCTCGACTTCCCGAAACGGCTGGTGCGCGGGCCGATCGAGGGAGAAGGCAAGTACCGCTACGGGTTCCGCATCGCCCCGCAACTGGTACGCACCGTGCTGCGCGACAACGAACCCGACTGGGTGAACACCATCTTCCTGTCCACCCGCTTCCAGGCGTGGCGGATCGGCGGCTACAACGAATTCCTCTACACCTTCTTCAAATGTCTCACCGACGAGCGCATCGCCTATGCCGACGGCTGGTTCGCCGAGGCACACGACGATTCCGCCTCGACCGAGCTCGCCGGTTGGGAAGTGCAGCGACGCTGCCCGCACCTGAAGGCCGATCTGTCGAAATTCGGTGTGGTGGAGGGCAATACGCTCACCTGCAATCTGCACGGCTGGCAGTGGGATCTGGAGACCGGGCGCTGCAAGACGTCCAAGGGGCACGAACTGCGTTCCCGCAAGTTGTGAACGGGGGCGAACTATTCGTGCAAACTCGGGCCGAATGAGCGGATTTCCACGCAGAAGGCTCAGATTTGCACGAATAGTTCACCGCCCTCAGCCGGGCGCCAACCGGCTGAGCGACTCCCAGGCTCGATACCCTTCGGAGCGCGCCGCATAGAGTTCGGCGACCTGATCGAAGGAATCACCGCCCACGATCAGACGTCGCGGCGGATCCTCGAGTTCGACCAGTTTCATGATCACCGGCGCGGCCGAACTCGGCGCCGGCCCGGATTCGTCGCCCCACATGCGTGCCAGTTCTTCGCGCAATGGCTCGTACTGCGACAGGGCCTCGGTCGCCGTCGTTCCCGCGGTGAACAGGCCGGTGTCGTAGCCGCCCATCTCCAGATTGGTGACCTTGATACCGAAGGGTTCGGCCTCCATCGCCAGCGCTTCGGTCAGCGACGCCAGTGCCGCCTTCCCGGCTCCGTAGTAGCCGACGGCGGCCATACCGCCGGCGGTTCCCATCGAGGTGACCTGCAGGATGCGGCCGTGCCCCTGTGCGCGCAGCTGCGGCAGTACGGCCTGGACGACCCACACCGCGCCGAAGAAGTTCACATCCAGATGCGCGCGAATCTGGTCCTCGGTCGCCTCCTCGACCATGCCGTAGAGCATGCCGCCCGCGTTGTTCACCACGACGTCGAGCTCCCCGACGAGCGCGACGGCCCGCTCGACGACCTCGAATACGGCCCGGCGATCCGACACGTCCAGGCCGAGCGGAATCAGCCGATCCGGATGTGCGGCGGCCAGATCCCGTAGCGGTTCGACATCGCGGGCCGTCGCGACCACTCGATCACCGGCGTGCAAGGCGGCTTCGGTGAACGCACGCCCCAGCCCACGGGAAGCGCCGGTGATGAACCAGGTCTTACCGGTGGTCATATCCCACATCCTCTCTTCATGAGACGGTCCGTCTCGTCTCGATACAGTGTGCTGACCGCTCTGCAGATTGTCAAGACGGCCCGTCTCGTCTCGCTGGAGCTGCTAGGGTCGTCCGCGTGTCCGATACCGCGAAATCCGAACCGGCCGGCTCCCGGCGCAGCGAGAAGTCGCGGCAGGCGATTCTGACGGCCACCCGTGACCTGCTCTCCGAGGTCGGATATCGGAAGGTCTCGATCGAGGCGATCGCCTCGCGCGCGGGCGTCGGTAAGCAGACGATCTATCGCTGGTGGCCGTCCAAGGGTGCGGTGATCTTCGAATCGTTCCTGGACCTGAGCGACACCGACGGGGAGGGCATCTCGCTGCCGGATACCGGGGATATCGAGGCGGATCTGAAGCTGGTGATGCGGGCGACGGTCGCGGAATTCGCGGATGCGGAATTCGAGAAGCCGGTGCGGGCGCTCAACACCGAGATCATCAACGATCCGGAGCTGGCCGCGCAGTACGACCGGCAGTTGCGACGTCCCGTCGACGACGCCAAGAAGGCGCGGTTACGCAGGGCGCAGGCGGCCGGGCAGGTGTGCGCGGATGCCGACCTCGACCTGATGCTCGAAATGCTGTACGCGCCGGTGTATCAGCGGTGGCTGCTGCGATACGGGCCGCTGGACGACGCGTACGCCGATGCGCTGGTGGAGCACACGCTCCGCGCCTTCCGGCCCTGAACAACGAAAGCCCTTCGCGCGAGCGCTGTTTCGCGGGCAGCCGTCGTCAGGCCTGCTCGGTGGTGCGGCCCTGCGCGAGAACGCCGATGGCGGCGGCGAGCAGCGTCAATACGCAGCCCACGATGGTCAGCACCGACAGGCGGGTGCCCGTCGGCGCGACGACATCCAGTACCACCGAGCCGATGAGCTGGCCGGACACCGAGGTCAAGCCGAACAGGAGCACCCCGACCCAGCGCACGATCAGCGCCGCCACGGCGATGAAGAAGACCCCGATCGCGCCGCCGAGGTAGAGCCACGGTTCGGTGGGAAAGGCGGTGGGCCGGCCGATCCGCGCGAGCTGCGCCGCCTCCACCACCAGCAGGCCCGCGGTCCCGGTCGCGAAATTGATCGTGGTGGCCGGCACCGGCCCGCCGACGGTCGCCAGCCGTCCGTTGACCGCCTGCTGCCACGCCAAACCGAGTCCCGCCAGGGCGGGCAGCGCGATCAGTAGATAGGCCGCGCCCCCGCCGGAACCGGATTCGCCGCCGGAGCGCCCCAGGGCGGCCACACCGACCGCAGCGACCGCGAGGGCCGCCGCACCGAGCCGCACCGGCGTCACCGGCGTGATTCCCGCCGGGCTCACACCCAGACGGTCCACGACGAGACCGCTGGTCAACTGGCCGGCGACCACCGCGATCGTGAAGGCGGTGACGCCGATCGTGGCCACGGACAACCCTTGACAGGCAACGAAGAACGCGCCGCACAACCCACCCAGCAGATGCCACCATCGCAGTCGGCCGGCGCGCACCGAATGGCGTATCGCGGCCAGACCGGTGCGCATCCGGCCGCTGAAACCGCTGACGATGAGCAGCAGGATCAGACCGGAGCCGAAACTGATGACCGCCGCGGCGATTCCGTCGTTCAGCCGATCGCCGAGATCACCGTTGATTCGCGCCTGGACCGCCACACCGGCGCCGCAGCACAGGCCCAGCAGCACACCGATCCAGCGCCGCACGTCGGTCCGTTCACGGGCTGCGGTCATATCCGCCACGGTAGTGGCTCCGGCCGGGCCGATGCCGCACCCCTGATCGGGTCAGCTCCGGCGGATCGAGCCCTCGGGATCGAATCCGTTGTTGTCCAACGGAACCCAGCCCTTGGCGGCGAGCTCCCGATCGGTCGCGCCGGCGCCGACCAGCCCGCGGCTGGAGTTCATATCGCTGATCAGCTCGGAGACCGGATGCGAATCGCTGTAGTGATAGCCCTGCGCGAGCGCGAAGCCCAGTTCGGTCAGCACGGCCGCCTGATATTCGGTTTCCACACCCTCGGCGATCACCTGGAGATCCAGCGACTTGCTCAGCGCCGCAATCACTCCCAGTAGCGGCGGCGCGGGCGAATCGGACCGGATCGCGGCGACGAACGACTGGTCGACCTTGAGAATGTCGCTGGGGATGGTGGCCAATCGGCTCAGCGAGGAGTAGCCGGTGCCGAAATCGTCGATGGCGATCCGAACGCCGCTGTCGCGCAATTGGTGCAGATTCGCGATGGCGGTCTGGGATTCGGCGGCCAATTCGCTCTCGGTGACCTCCAGGACGAGCTGGTCGGCCGGCCAGCCGGTATCGGCGAGGATGCCGGAGACCCGGTCGGCATAGTTGCTCTCGGCCAATTCGAGACCGCTGACGTTGACGTTCAGGGTCAGATCGAGCTGGGCGAAGGTCTGTTGCAGCCGGGCCGCATCGGCACACGCGCGCCGCAGGACCAGCTCGTCGAGGTCGGAGATCAGGTCGTATTCCTCGGCGACCCGGATCAGCCCCTCGGTGGTCACGTCGGGCTGGGCGTTGGACGACCAGCGCAGCAGCGCCTCCACGCCGACCGCCTGGGCGCCGTCCTCACCGAGGCTCACGATGGGCTGGTAGTGCACGTCCAGCGCACCGGTGTCGATGGCCTCGCGCAGTTCGACCGCCAGCGGCAGCTGCCGCGACGACTCCAGCACCGTGCGGTTGCGCCCGGCCTGCTTGGCTCGGTACAGACCCACGTCGGCGCGACTGACCAGCAGCGATCCGGATTCGCCGGGCTGCCAGGAGGTGACGCCGGCCGAACATCCCGTGGTGACCGCGGCACGCAGCTGTTCGGTCAGCAGGATCGCGGCCTGTTCGGTGGTGTTGGGCAACAACAGCGCGAACGCGTCGCCGCCGTATCGGGCCAGCACCTGATCCGGGCCCAGCAGTTTCGACCAGGCGTCGCCGACGCGCTGCAGCACGGCATCGCCGGCGCGGTGGCCGAGATGATCGTTGATCTTCTGGAACCGGTCCAGGTCGACCAGGACCAGCGCCAGGCCCTGCCCGGTCCGCCCGGCATGTCCGATGGCGCTGTTGAGCGCGCGATCGAAACCGCGGCGGTTCAGCAAGCCGGTGAGTGTGTCGATATCGGCGTCCGAGGCCATCCGGGTGAGGATGCCGACCACGATGCCGACGCCGACCGTGATACCGGCCGGGATGATGCCCGACCACCAGGGCAGACCCCGGGACGGCACCACCCACAGACAGAGCACGACCGCGAAGCCCACATGCGCCCCGGCCAGTCGCCAGGCGAAGAAGATCGCGGCATCGGCGGCGACGAAGACGTAGAAGGCGGCGAGGGTGATCGCGCCGACGGTGTTCGGGAACCAGTGCACGGCGATGGTGACCAGCACCGTCGCCACCGCGACATATCCGTGGTGCACCCAGTGCGGCTGGCGCGGTCCCCAGATCAGCAGGCTCACGCCGAGCAACAGCGCGACCGCGGCGGCCGAGCCGACCAGCGGGCGGTTGCCCTCGTCTCCCGGTGCGATGGCAGTGATCAGCAGGCCCAGGACCCCACCCATGACGTAGAACGCCCCGGTGGTCCGAGCCATGACCATTGCCGTCGCCAGCGCCGATGCCGCCCGAACCTGCGTGCGGGTATCGCCGCGAGACCCGAGTCCTCGCACGCCGTCCAGCCTAGACAACGCGGTGCATAGCAGTAGTGACAACCGCCGGATTCGAGGCCGAAGTCACCGCGCCCCCGCCGCGATCATCACCGCGACAGGGCCGCAACCGTCAGCGCGGCGGCTCGAGCACCTCGCGGCCCACGAACGGAACCAGCGCGGCGGGCACCCGGACCGAGCCGTCGGCCTGCTGGTGATTTTCCAGCAACGCGACGATCCACCGAGTGGTCGCGAGGGTGCCGTTGAGGGTCGCGGCGATCTGCGGCTTGCCGTTCTCGTCCCGGTAGCGCACCGACAGGCGGCGGGCCTGGAAGGTGGTGCAGTTCGAGGTCGAGGTGAGTTCGCGATAGGTCTGCTGGGTCGGCACCCAGGCCTCGCAGTCGAATTTGCGGGCGGCCGAGCTGCCGAGATCGCCACCGGCCACATCGATGACCCGGTACGGGACCTCGATCGCGGCGAGCATCTCCTTCTCCCAGTCCAGCAGGCGGCGGTGTTCGGCGTCGGCGTCCTCGGGACGGCAGTAGACGAACATCTCGACCTTGTCGAACTGATGCACGCGGATGATGCCGCGGGTGTCCTTGCCGTAGCTGCCGGCCTCGCGACGGAAGCACGACGACCAGCCGGCATAGCGCTTCGGACCGTCGCTCAGATCGAGGATCTCGCCCGAGTGGTAACCGGCCAGCGGGACCTCCGAGGTGCCGACCAGGTACAGATCGTCGTCGTCGAGGTGGTAGACCTCGGCCGAATGCTGCCCCAGGAAGCCCGTTCCGGCCATGATCTCCGGACGCACGAGTACCGGCGGGATCATCATGGTGAAACCGTTGGCGACCGCGCGCTGGGCGGCCAGCTGCAGCAGCCCGAGTTGCAGCAGGGCGCCGTAGCCGGTCAGGAAGTAGAACCGGGCGCCCGAGACCTTGGCGCCGCGTTCCATATCGATCAGTCCGAGCGCCTCGCCCAGGTCGAGATGATCGCGCGGGGAAAAGTCGAATTCGGTAGGAGCGCCCACGGTTTCGAGCAGGACGAAATCGTCCTCGCCGCCCGCGGGTGCGCCCTCCTGCACGACGTTCGAGATCGCGCGGTGGGCGCTGTCGAGTTCGGCGTCGGCGGCGTTCTCGGCGGCCTCGGCCTCCTTCACCTTCGCCGACAACTCCTGCGCGTGGGCCAGCAGCGTCGCGCGCTCGTCCGGGGACGCCTTACCGACCTTCTTACCCAGCGCCTTCTGCTCGGCGCGCAGGTTGTCCGCCGTCGCGACCGCGGCGCGGCGGGCGGCATCCGCCTCGAGCAGGGCATCCACCAGCGCCGGGTCCTCACCGCGGGCACGCTGCGAGGCACGGACCGCTTCGGGATTCTCGCGCAGGAATCGGAGGTCGATCATGGGCAATCAGCCTAGTGGGAGGTGTCCACCGCATTTTCTGTGGATCCGGTGAAATCCGAACCGATCGTGGCAGGCCCCGCACGGCGCCTGCCATGATGGACGGCGATGTCCTCCGACGATGGGGCGCCAGCGGCGCCGGAACCGGGAAACGAAGAATCCGACATGCCTCGCCGCAGGCGTGCCGGGGCGAACCGTCGCCGCCCGTTGCCGGGCGCCGGGAAACGCTTCGGTCAGGACGGCAAGGCCCTGCATCCGCATCGGCTGCGGTGGGGATTGCTCGCGGTCGCCGTCGGTGCCGTGGTGGCGGCGCTGGTGACGCTGTCCATCTCGGGGTTTCGCAGTTCGCACGGGCTGGAGGTGCACGATCCCGGTTCGGGCAAGCCGCCCGCCGGCCGCGCCGACGCCGCCTTCGGCTCCGCCAGATCGGGTGACTGCCTCACCTGGACCAGCGCCAAAACCCTGGATCTGACCAAAGTCAACTGCGCCGACAAACATCTGTTCGAGGTGACCGCCGACATCGACCTGAGCAAATATCCGGGCCGCGAATTCGGGCCGGGCTCGGCCTTCCCCGATTCACTGCGCTTCGGCGAACTGCGCGACGAACACTGCGCCTCGGCCGCGGCCGCCTACCTGGGTGGCCGGCTCGACCCGCGGGGGCGGTTCGTGGTCGGCATGGTCAACCCGGGTGAACCGGGCTGGCGCAACGGCGACCGGACCATCCGGTGCGGATTGCAGTTGGTGAGCGCCACGGGTAGCGCGACGCAGCAGACCGTGGGCCGGGTGCGCGACAGCGACCAGTCCCGCGTCTTCGATCCGGGCACCTGCATCGGCATCAATCAGAATCTGCCGACCAACGAACCGGTCCCCTGCGGTCAGCCGCACGCCTACGAGGTGATGTCGACGGTGGATCTCGGCACCCACTTCAACGGCGGCCCGCCGGCGAATGCCGATCAGGACAAGTTCATGCAGGACGAATGCGCCCGTGCCGCAGGCGATTACCTCGGCGGTCAGGACGCGCTGATCAACAAGACGCTGACCATCTTCTGGGACAACCTCGACGCCCGCAGCTGGCTGGTCGGCAGTCACAAGCTGAATTGCCTGGTGGGCAAGGGCTCTCAGGACGGGTTCGCGACGATCACCGGATCGGCCAAGGGCGATGTGCTGATCGACGGCCAGGCCCCGGTGCCGCCGCCGAGTTCCGGACGTTCCACCCCGGCGCCGCTGCCGGGCGCGGCGCCCGCGCCGATTCCACCGCAGCGCTGACACCATGCCGGTGTCGATGTCGGAGAGCCGGTTCGAGGAACTGGTCGGCGATGCGCTGGATACGATTCCGCCCGCACTCGCCGGGGCGATCGAGAACGTGGTGGTGCTGATCGAGGCGCGCAATCGCGAGGATCCGCATCTGCTCGGGCTGTATCACGGCATCGCGCTGACCGACCGGGTGGACAGTCAGTACGGCGGCGCGCTACCGGATACCGTCACCATCTACCGCGACACGATTCTGGAAATGTGCGACGACGAACGGCAGGTCGTCGAGGAAGTGGCCATCACGGTGATCCATGAGATAGCTCACTATTTCGGGATCGACGAAGAACGGCTGCATCAGCTCGGTTGGGGCTAGTCTTTACGCGCGTAGCGGGTAAAGTCGAATCGATTCGTGACTCGAGGGAACCGAACCGGGGGCCGTCGCGTCCAATCATCTCGTAGGGGGAATTCTCGTGGTTCCACCGACGGGTCTGCCGGATCCTCTGTGCCGGAACAGCACTGGGCTCGGGCAGCCTCGACACTTGCACAGCCGCCACAAGAAGGAGTTCGAGTCATGGTTGGTTTGCTCGGTGTACAGCCCGAAGTCGTGCTCGCGGCCTCGGCGGAACTCGATCTGCTCGCCGAACGTCTCACTGCTGCCGCCGCTTTGAGCGGCCCCGCCACCCACGTCGTCCCCGCCGGCGCCGAAGAGGTGTCCGTCGCCGCGGCAACCCATCTGAACGAGGGCGCGCTCAGCCACGATCGCGCGGCCGCGCAGGCCATTCTCGAACTGCACCACGCGGCCGCGATCCTGCGTCAGCAGCTGGCCTCGTACATCGCCGAGGACGCGATCAACGCGGCCGGCACCGCAGCGATTCAGTTCTGACCGGCGCGATCCTTCACCACACCATTCGTTCAGGGGAGAGACAATGACTGCAGGGATCACCGGAATCTATTGGCTGCCCCGGCTCGCCGAGGGCAACTCGAGTCTGCTGACCGCGGGTCCGCACGCCGTTCCGGCCGCTGCCGCGGCCACGGCATGGGGTGGTCTCACGGCGGCGTGGGTCGACGCGACCGCCACCGTCACCCGAGTCATGGCCGAACTGGGTGTCGGCATGGTCGGTCTCAACGGTGCCGTCGCACTGACCAAACTCGCCGGCTTCACCGGCTGGGCCGAACAGCAGGGCATGCAGGCGGCGGCGATGGCGGCCAAGGCCTCCGCCCACGCCACCGCCAATACCGTTGCCACCCTTGCCATGCCGAGCCTGCCGGAGATCGCCGCGGTGGACGCCGCGCGCGTCGCGGCACATGCGCACGGCGGCGATCTGGACGGCAGTGCCGAGGTGGCGGAAGCCGCCAAGGCCGCCCTGGATGTGCAGGCTGCACTGGTCATGGACACCTACGAATCCACCGTCGAGGCCATGACGGCGACTCCGGCCGAGTTCCTGACGCCGCCGCCGATCGCGGCGGGCGCCGGGGTGGCCGACAGCGGCGCCGAGGCGGCTTCGCAGAACACCAGCGGCGACCCGGTGCAGACGGCCATCGGTGTGGCGCAGGCGCTCGCGACCGATCCGGGCGTGATCAGCGCTGCCACCCAGGCGGCCAATGTCGCCGGATCGGTGGCGACGACGGGTGTGTCGACGGTGGGCAATGTGGCCGGTACCGCGATCGCCGCGGCGACCAGCCATGCCGCGCCCGCCGCGAGCATGTCGCCGATGATGATGGGCGGCATCGGTGGTGTCGCCGCCGCCGGTGGCGCCGCGGCAGCCACGCGTGCCGTGTCCTTCGGTGGAAGCTCCGTCGGCATCGGCAACGGCGCCGGCACGCTGCAACTCCCCGAGGGCTGGGGTGCCGGCAACGTGATCGGCGCTCCGGCCGCGACCGCTCCGGTGGCCGAGACGGCACCCGTCGCGCAGATGGGCGCACCGGCTCCGGCCCGCGCGAACAACGCCGGCGGTAACCCGCTGCTGGGCCGCCAGGTGGACAGCGACGACGACGAGGGCGAGCACCAGGGCAACGACTACCTGCGGGGCGAGCACTTCGCCGACGGCCGGGTCATCGCACCCGGTGTCATCGGAGCAGACCCGGCCGCGGGAGCGCGCTAAGTGACCGTGCTCGGCGCCGGCCGCGGGCCGTCGATGCTCGAGTCCGTCGTGTTGTCGCTCGACGAGATGCAGTTTCTGCTCGAGAAACTGGAGATCGACGAGGTGCCTGTCGTACTGGATGCCAGGGGCCGCTACGACAATGTCGTCGACCACGACCGGGCGATGACTGCGGCCGCCGAATCGCTCACCGCGCGTGAGCTACTCGTCGACGGAGTCGTGCATCACGACCTCGAAGACCGGCTGCGCGGGCTGTACCGCCCGCACTGGGTGATCTCGATGCGCTGGTACGTCGGCGACCGAGTGAACCGATTCTGCCTCGCCAAGGGCGACAACCTCGATGTCGTCGCCCTGCGCGGGCCGAATTCCTACAGCATCGACGAGGCGGGACACGACCTGCCGGGCACGATCATGGCGGCGCTGGGTCCGGCGGAGGCGCTCGAGCTCAGCGGAATGAATGTTCTCACCGAGGAACTCAAGCCGATTCTCGGTGATGCCGGGGATGCCGCGACCACCGCGCGGCGCCTGGAGCGAGTGGGGCGGCCGCCCCGCGACGCGCAGGCGCTGGCCTCGGCGCTGGTCGAAATCCATTCGCACGCTTCGATCGTCGGCGTCGTGTACAACGACGCCAGTCGCGACATCTCCGACGGGATGATCGCGGTGTACAACACCCGTAACGGGCGATTCATCGGCGTCACCACCCGCTCCGACGACGAGGTCATGTGGACCTCGCTGGCCAGCGGGACACCGGGCCGATTGCGCACCGCGATCAAGGACCTCGTCGACAAGCTTCCGCTACGTGAGGATTTCAAGCCGGCGACCCCCGGAATCGGCTAACCCATCGGGTCGTCGGCCTTCGGTTCGACCTTGGATCCGAACGGCGGGGTGTAGCGGCCCCAGCGGACACAGGTCCAACCGCCGTCGGCGGTCGGCGCCAGCTCGATGGTCTCGGTGTTGTCCAGATGGTTGTTGGTCGTGAACGGCGGTGCGACGCCGGTGAGTTCACGGGCCGCCAGTCGCATCGCGGCGCCATGGCTGACCAGCAGCACGTCGCGCGATTCCGAGCCCGGAAGCAGGTAGGCGTCCCGAAGTTGTTCCAGCACGGGCAGATACCGCTCGAGGACCTCCTCGCCGGATTCGCCGCCGGGCAGCCGCGTATGCAGTTCACCCAGATGCCAGGAGCGGTAGACCCGCTGGAATTCCCGATGCGCCGCGTCGGAATTCTGCCCCTCCAGTTCGCCGACCTGCACCTCGTACACACCATCGGCCACCTCGGCCGCCACACCGGTCACCGATTCGATATGGCTCGCGGTCTGCTGGGCACGCAGCGCCACCGAGGAGTACAACCGCACCGGCGGCACCGCGAGCCGCGCGGCGAACGACTTCGCTTGCGCCACACCACGTTCGGTCAGCGGCAGACCCGGTACGCGGGTGTCCAGAAGTTTCGCGACATTACCCTCGGTCTCGCCGTGACGGACCAGCACCAACCTGCCGGAACCGCGGACGGGATCGCGGTTCGCACCGGTTTCACTCATGAGGCGTCCACCCCCTTTTTCACATCGTCCAACCAGGCCGCCGCCGGCTCGTCGGCGGGCGGCGGCGATCCACTCGGTGAACTGGCCGGCCAGGAGCCCAGATAGCGGATCCGCCCGGCGGTCCGGTGCAGCGCCTTGAGGGCCTCGGCGACGGCGATGTCGTCGATATGGCCGACACAGTCCAGATAGAAGCGATAGGTACCCATCCCGGTGCGCGTCGGCCGGGATTCGATGCGAGTCAGATCCACACCGCGCGTGGCGAATTCGGCGAACACCCGCATCAGCGAACCGGGTTCGTTCGCCAGTTCCAGCACCACCAGCGAGGTGCGGTCGGCGCCGGTGCGGGCGGGCGCCTCACGTGGCGGGGTGACCAGCACGAAACGAGTGATGGCCTGGTCGTGGTCGGCGACGCCGGTGGCCAGTTCGACGAGTTTCAGCCGCTGACCGGCCAGGGTGGTCGAGACCGCGGCGTCGGCATGGCCGGCCACCACATCCTCGGCCGCGGCCGCGTTGGAGGCCGAGGTGTACAGCGTCGCCTGCGGCATCCGATCCGCCAGCCACAACCGCACCTGCGCGGCCGCTACGGGATAGGCCGCGACGGTGCGCACCCGCGACAGCTCCATTCCGGGTTTCGCCACGATCGTGAACGCCACGTCGAGCTCGGTTTCGGCGATGATCTGCAGCCGCGGGCCCACCGCGAGCGCGTCCAGGGTCGCCGAGATGGAACCTTCGACCGAGCTCTCGATCGGCACCACCGCGCCGTCGGCCGCACCGGACCGGATCATCTCCAGTGCCGCGCCCTGACTGGGTGCGGCGATCCGCTCGACCGGCTCGTCGAAGGCCCCGTCCGATTCGAGTCGGGCCAGGGCCATCTCGGTGAAAGTTCCCGACGGTCCGAAATAGGCGATACGCGGCACGGATACGACATTACTGGCAGTTGGCTGCGCGCTCGCCGTTTGTGCGTACCCAGCGGTAACAGCCCAGGTGGGGCCGGGCTCGATCAGGAGGTCAGCACCCGCAGCGCCGCCGTCACCGACTCCACCTGTTCGGTCTCGACGGCCAGCAGTACCTCGCGCAGTGCCTGGACGGCCGGAGCGGACAGGCCACGCAGGAAATCGATATCGGGGCTGGTCAGTGCGGTCCGGATATTCTCGCCGCACAGCGCGGCCACCGTGGCCGCGACGATCGCCACCGCCCGCTCGCCCGAGCCGGTCGCGGCGACGAATCCGGTATCGGAATGTGCCACGCCGACCAGGAATTCGGCGATGCGCTCATCGGGCTGGGTCAGGTCGAGCACCGGCGCCTGGGGATTCGCCGATGGCGGCCGGACCAGTCCGCCCACCAGATCCGAGGGGCCCGTGCTGGGCACGCTCAACGACAGCAGAACGGGTTCGGAGGCGGGCGTCGAATCGTGCGGCACATTTCCACCGTAGCGAGCGCAATGCTTGCGTAACCACGGGCCGTGACTTAGCTTAGGTTTACCTAATTACGTCGGTTTCCGTCCCGGGTTCGTCACTGGAGGTCTGTATGCGCCGCACGATCACGTCCGCCGCTCCATCCGCCGCGGAGCGGATCCGCAGTGCGTGCGCCCATGCCGAGAGTTCCGTCCTGGCCCTGCCCGGCACCGATCCGATCCCCACGACCGTGCACCACCTGCGGGCATGCGGTGATGTGGTCGTCGCCGTCGCGCGCAATGCGGCTGCGGTCGCCGCCGCCGCGGTCGAGGTCGGTTCACCGGGTGTGCTGGAGCTGACCGACCACGCACCCTTGGCGTTGCGCGAACCCGTGCGTGCGCTGGTCTGGTTGCGCGGACGCGTGCGGGCGGTGCCCGGACATGCCCAGCGCGCCTTGGCCGCTCAGGTCGCGAGCGAATATCCGCATCCCGGGCTGCTCGACGTCGGCCATACCAGCACCCTGCTGCGAGTGGTGCTGGAATCGGCCGTCGTCGCCGACTCCGCCGGCGCCGAATCGGTCTGCCCGCACGATCTGCGCAGCGCCGACGCCGATCCGTTCTGGGAGCTGGAAGCGGCCTGGTTGCAACATATGGACTCCGACCACGCGGATGTGATCGCCCGGCTGGCCCGCCATCTGCCGGTCCGGCTGCGCGGCGGCTCGGTGCGGCCGCTGGCCATCGACCGCTACGGCGTCACGCTGCGGGTCGAGGGCCCCGATACCGATCACGATGTGCGACTACCCTTCCACGCGCCGGTGGACGATGTGCAGCAGTTGAGCCGCGCGGTGCGCATCCTCGCCGGCTGCCCGTTCTTCGACCGCATGCACGGCTCCGATCGCTCCGCCTGAGGGCACATCCGATACGGCCGGATACTCGGCATGCGGCGGGCCACCCCTAGATTGTCCCTATGGTTCCGGCCGATCGTTTCGCAGCTGCGTGGCCCGATCCCGCTGCGGAGCGCGACCGGTTCGCGATCCGGGTGGAGATCGCGATCGTCCTGGTCGTCACCTTCGGGACGAGCGGGGCCGGTGCGGCACTGTCGCTGCTGGAAAGCGCGCTGGCACCGGGCGGAATCGGTGGTCAGCAGGTCGCGCTGAATCCCTCCCGGGCCGCGCAGTCGACGATCGATCTGCTGTTTCAGCTGTTGAGCGTCGCCCGCCTGATCGGCTGGGGTGCGCTGGGACTGTATCTGTTGTGGCGCAGCGGAATCGGGCCGCGACTGGTCGGGCTGGCGCGGCTCCGGTGGCGTGGTGATGTGGTCCCCGGTGTCGTCCTCGCCGCGGTGATCGGACTGCCCGGACTGGGTCTGTACCTGGCCGCCCACGCGCTGGGCATGAGCGTGACGATCGTGCCCAGTTCACTGCACGACCACTGGTGGCGGTTACCGGTGCTGGTGCTCTCGGCCGTGGCGAATGCCGTGGCCGAGGAGATCATCGTCGTCGGCTATCTGATCAGCCGGCTGCGCACGCTCGGCTGGTCGGAGAACCGATCGCTGGCCGCGTCGGCGCTGCTGCGTGGCAGTTATCACCTGTACCAGGGACTGGGCGGAGGCCTCGGCAACCTGGTGATGGGGGTGATCTTCGGGCGGTACTGGCAGCGGACCGGACGGCTGTGGCCGCTGATCCTGGCGCACGCGACGATCGATTCGGTGGCCTACATCGGCTACACCGCCCTGCACGGCCACGTCTCCTGGCTGCCGTGAGATCGCGCCGACCTGCGGGAATCGGCCACGTTCAGCCCACCGGACGCATTGTGCCGACCGACACAACGCCCCGGTCAGTACCATCTCGGTGGTGAACGGCGACGACCCCCAGCAGTATCCGCGGACCCGCCGGGTGCCGCCGCCGGCGGGCCCGGACGGTCGACGCATGCCGCCGCCGGACCGGCACGGACACGATCCGCGCGTCCCGCCCGGTTCCGGGCGGCCGATGCCACCCGGCTCGGGCCGCCCGCCGCATTCGGGTCGTCCTCCCGGTTCGGGACGGCCGCTACCGCCGGGATCGGGCCATCCGCCCGGACGTCCACCGATCGAACCGACCCAGGTCATCCGCCGCGACGGCAGCAATCCGCCGCTGGCCTGGTCGCAGGCGCCGAGCAGCTCCGCGCGGCCGCGCGGCAATCCGCCGCCCTACGAGCCCGGCGGCGAACCGCCCACCCACGCGCCGACCCAGCGCCCGGTGCCGTACCGCGAGGCACCGCCGCCACCGCCCCCGGCACGTCCCCGCCGCACCGAGCGCCCGCCGCGCGAACCCCGTGCGCCGCGGGCCCGCCGGAAACGGCATTGGGGCAGGTGGTTGCTGATTCTGCTGCTCATCGTCATCCTGCTGCCGGTCGCCGGGCTGATCTATCTGGATCGCTCACTTCACCGCGTCGACGCGCTGGCCGCCTATCCGGACCGCGTCGCGCAGACGGCCGGTACCAATTGGCTGCTCACCGGATCCGATACCCGCGTCGGTCTGACGCCGGAACAGGAGAAGGAACTGTCGACCGGCGACAGCGCCGACGCGGGTGGTGAGCGCAGCGACACCATCATGCTCGTGCACATCCCGAAATCGGGTGCGCCCACCGTGGTGAGCCTGCCGCGCGACTCGTATGTGAGCATTCCGGGTGTCGGCAAGGACAAACTCAATGCGGCGTTTTCGGCCGGTGGTCCGAAATTGCTGGTGCAGACGGTCGAGAACGCGACCGGCCTGCGCATCGACCATTTCGCCGAAATCGGCTTCGGCGGTTTCGCCGGCATGGTCGATTCACTCGGCGGTATCGACATGTGCCTGCCCGATGCGATCGACGATCCGAAGGCCGGTATCGACCTTCCGGCCGGATGTCAGCATCTGTCCGGCTCCCAGGCGCTCGGGTTCGTGCGGACCCGCGCCACCCCGCGAGCGGATCTGGACCGCATGAACAATCAGCGGCTGTTCCTGTCCGCGCTGCTGGAGAAGGCGACCAGCGCGGGTACGCTCGCCAACCCGTTGAAGGTGTGGCCGCTGGCCCGCGATGTTGCCTCCTCGATGCAGGTCGACAACGGCGATCACATCTGGGATCTCGGCCGGTTGGGCTGGGCGCTGCACGGTAAGACGATCGCCACCACCGTGCCGATCGGCGGCTTCATCGACGAATCGGGTTCCGGCAACGTGCTGCTGTGGGACAAGGATCGGGCGAGCCGCTTCTTCGATGCGCTGGCACACGACCAGGCCGTCCCGGACGATCTGCTCACCCGGTAGCGTCGGGGTATGTCCGGCACCGGCCCCTTCCCCGACCTGCTGCGCGCGCAGATTCGGCGCGAATTCACCGCCTCACAGCAATATCTCGCCGCGGCCGTCCATTTCGACGCGCAGCGGCTGCCGCAGCTGGCACGTATCTGCTATCTGGGCGCGGAGGACAAACGCGCCCATGCCCTGCGGATGGTGCGGTATCTGCTCGACCGGGATGTCGCCGTCGCGGTCACCGGTACCGACGAGGTGCGCTCGGATTTCGAATCACCCTCGGCGACCGTGGAATTCCTGCTGACGCGGGAACGGGAACTGACCGATCACATCACCACGCTGACTCGCACCGCCCGCGACGCGGGGGATTATCTCGGCGAGCAGTTCGTTCGCTGGTTCCTCGAGGATCAACTCGCGGAGGTCGCGCGGCTCACCACCCTGGCGGCGGTGTGCGAGCGAGCGGCGGGCAATCTGTTCGACATCGAGGAGTTCGTGGCGCGCGAGATCCCGGCCACACGCACGCCCGACGCCTCCGCTCCGAAACCGGCGGGAACCGCGCGGCGATGAAAATGCGAGGGCGTCCGAAATCGCAGGCAGCCGGCGAATTCCGAAATGCGGCCGAGCCGCTCGGGTAAGGCGCCGGTAACTAAGGCAATACTTGCCTCATTAAGGGTGTACTTGGATGACAGCCGAACTTGACCAGCACTAATGTCGGGCTCATGTCCAGCCACGCCGATTCCTCGCACAGCAAATTTCACGCCCTGCTCCATGATCAGATCCGGCATGAATTCAATGCCGAGCATCAGTACATCGCGATCGCGGTGTGGTTCGACAATGCCGATCTGCCGGTTCTGGCGAAGCACTTCTATGCCCAGGCCATCGAGGAACGCAATCACGCGATGATGATCGTGCGGTATTTCCTCGATCGGGACATGAGCGTCGAACTCTCGGGGGTCGACGCCGCGCGGTCGCAATTCGAGAATGCGCGCGAGCCGATCCAATTGGCGCTGCAGCAGGAGAAGACCGTCACCGAGCAGATCGTCCAATTGGCCAGCACCGCCCGCGAGGAGGGCGATTACCTGGGCGAGCAGTTCATGCAGTGGTTCCTGAAGGAGCAGGTCGAAGAGGTGGCGCGGATGACCACGCTGCTCACCGTCGCCGACCGGGCCGGATCGAACCTGTTCGATCTCGAGTATTTCGTCTCCCGCGAGATGAGCGGTCCGAGCGATACTTCCGGGGCACCGGCGGCGGCCGGCGGAAATATCTGACGCGAGAGACATCGACGAACTCGGCCTGCCGTCCGGCGGGCCGAGTTCGTCGTATGGTGCCGGTGCGGAACGCTTGTCCCGCAGTAGGTTTCGCTAGCGCAGCGTGACCTGGCGCGAGCGCAGTCCGTCGCGGGAGCGCCGCTCCTCCGAGCTCAGCGGCGCGTCGGAGGCCAGCGCCTCGGCCAGGCGGGCACCGAATTCGTGTGCGGGAGTGACCCATTCGCTCGGGTGCCGTTCGCGATCCAGATCGAAGACCGGCACCAGCAGGCCGTGCGTGCGGAACGAACCCGCGAATCGGGAGCCGTCGCCCAGGTGCAGTCCACCCGCGGCGTGCACGCGTGCGAGGGCCAGCATCAGGGCATCTTCGTCCTCGGGCCGGACCCAGCGCAGATGCGCCTTCTCGCCGGCGTCGACCCACCAGGCCGCGCCCACTGATTCGGCGCCGAGGGCCAGCCGATCCGACGGCATGATCGCCTGATCGGCCTGGTCGATGGTCGCGGCGACCTGCGGATCCGGCGTGACGCCGTCCGGCACCCACCACTGGAAGTTCTGGTGGACGGTCAGATCCAGATTCGCCTTGGGATCGATGACCTCGGACAGCGGAGGCACCGCGTCCTGGGCGGCTTCACTTGCCGCGGTGAGCGATTCGCCGGGTTCGGCGGCCTGCGTCCACAGAATCGCGGCGGCCAGATCGGCGGCCGGATTGTCCGACTGGACCTGCACCTGCGCACCGACGAACCCGGTCGGCTCGTCACCGGCGCGCACCAGGGCGGCGACCGCGCCGGGCAGCACGGTGGCCAGCGTCACCGGGCGCTCGGCGGAGACGCCCGCGGCCAATTCCAGGGTCGCGGTCGCAGACGGGACGAACTCGCGGAGTGCGACCAGGTCGCATTCGGCGGCCAGCCCGGCGAAGGGGCGCGTCACGGCCGAAGCGGCCTGCTGTTGCGCCGCACGACGTTCGGCGAGGCGCTGGGCCCGGTTACTGTCGGGCTTGGGACTGTTGCGCTTGCTCTTACCCACGAACGCAGAACCTACAGGTTCGCGCGGCCACCGCCGCGCAGGGGCGCACCGAATTGCCGCGCGAGCGTGCACAGAATCCGCCGCGGAGGGCGAACCGATTCCGCCGCCGGGGTTTCCCGTTCGATCAGATACCGTCCAGCACGTTCTTGGTCCGGCCGGGATGGTTGGTCGCGACCCAGCTGACGCCCAGCTCCGCGCACAGTTCGACGTCCTGGGGATCGTCGACGGTCCAGCAGTAGGTGGCGCGTCCGGCGGCGGCGGCCTTGTCGACCAGTTCGGGATGTTCGCGCAGGGTTTTCACCGACGGGCCGACCGCGGTGGCACCGACCGTCGTCGCGGCGCTTCCGCCCAGATACCGCGAGGATTCGCCGAGCAGTACGGTCGGCAACAGCGGCGCGGCCCGGCGGATCCGCCACACCGCGGTGGCGGCGAACGACATCACGACCGCGCGGGAATGGTCGGCCGAGGCCGGTGTGGCGATGCCGAAGCGCTGCAGTTCGGCCAGCACCTTGTTCTCCACCAGCGCGCCGTAGCGGACCGGATGCTTGGTCTCGATGAACAGTTTGGTCGGCCGGCTGCGCCAGTCCAGTACCAGCGTGATCAGCTCACTCAGCGTCAGCACCGGTGCGGGACTGCCGTTGCCGCCGAAGTCGAGATCCCGCAGCTCGTCGAGGGTCATCTCGCTGACCAGGCCGGTGCCGGACGAGGTGCGGTCCACCGTGCGGTCGTGCACACAGACCAGATGACCGTCACGAGTCAGCCGGACATCGCATTCGACACCGTCCGCGCCCTCCTCCAATGCCAGCTCGTAGGCGGCGAGGGTGTGTTCGGGACGGGTACCCGACGCACCCCGGTGCGCGACCACGAACGGTGCGCGATTGCCCTGGCTCACTTGGCCATGACCTCCTCCTGTTCGACGCGCTCCGCCTCGGTGTTCTCGGCGCCGGTGTTCTCGGCTTCGGTGTGCTGTGTTTCGGCGTTCCCGGCGGCCGCCCGGTCCGCGGTTTCCACCGCGGTGACCGGATGGACGGGCTCGATCACCGGGACCGCCGGACCGGCCGCGGGCAACCAGCGCTTGGCCGTCCGGATCCGGCCGCGCAGATCACGACCCTCGCACATCCGCAGCACCCACAGCGACAGCACTGCCGCCGCGACCGCGACCAGATCGGTGTAGACCGTGAAGATCACACCGTCGGCTTGGCCCTGCAGCGTATCGGCCGTACGCCAGAACAGCGACGCAATGACCATCACACCGTTGAGAACCCAGACACCCCACCAGATCCGCACCGCGCGCAGCGTGCGCGGGTCACCGCCGAGCTGGCGAGCCAGTTCGGTGAGGAAAACACCCGGCCAGACCAGATTGACC
This sequence comes from Nocardia sp. MDA0666, assembly GCF_003023875.1. Lineage (NCBI taxonomy): Bacteria > Bacillati > Actinomycetota > Actinomycetes > Mycobacteriales > Nocardiaceae > Nocardia > Nocardia sp. MDA0666. Next base: position 49,148 of record NZ_PYHT01000027.1, on the reverse strand, counting down.
ACCGGGATGAGCCCGCCGCACAGCAGCGCCCGCAGGGAGCGGGGATCGCGGCGGCCGTTTCCGGCGTAGGCGCTGCGGCGAGCACGGACCAGCCAGCCGAGCAGGCCGATCGCGGTGATCAACGCGCAGATCAGCGCGGCGACCGAGGTCGCGTAGACGGTGAGGTCGGAGAAGAACAGCAGCAGCGGCTGGATCAGCCGGGTGCGGTTGCGCAGCAGAATCAGATAGCGGCCGAATTCGGCGACCGCCGACAGTCCGAACAGGATGACCGTGGCCAGCAGCAGACCGGCGACCCGTTCGGTCAGCCAGTGCAGGACGGCCTGGATCCGGTTCTGCGGCGCGGCGGCGAGGTGCGGCGGACGGTCCTGCAGTCCCCAGCGCGGAATCTCGGTGTAGCGCGGGGTGGCCGGATCGATCGCGGACGCCGGACGCGGGCGTTCGACCCGGGGGCCGCGCCCCGGCGGGCGGGCCACCCAGCGGTAGTTGCGCCGTTCCGGCGGGGCATCGACGGGCGCCGGTGACAGCAGCACACCGCGGCAGCGCGGGCACCAGTGCATCGGGGTGCCGTGCACCGCCCAGCGGGCGCCGCACCGGGCGCAGGGTTGCACGACCGTACTCACCGGGCTGCTCCCCCTTCCATCCTGTCGACCTTCATCATCGGGTGTGCGGTTGCGCTCGTATTCGACGGCTCGTCAGTAGATTTTCGCCTCGGTGCTATCCCCGCCGATCAGCGGGCGTCCGGCCTGCTGCCAGGCGACCATGCCGCCGACGACCTGGTAGACCTCGAATCCCACGTACGCGAGATATTTGGCGACCTCGATCGAGCGTCCGCCCTGGCGGCAGACGACGTAGATATCGGCGTCGTAGTCCAGTTCGTCCAGGCGTGCGGGCACGTCGATCATCGGGATGTGCAGCGCGGCCGGCGCGTGGCCGAGCTGCCATTCGTCGTCCTCGCGGACATCGAGCAGGATCGCGGACGGGGCGCCGGCTCCGGATCCGGCACCCGCCGACGGTGCGGCGTCGAATTCGGCAGGCAGATCCTGGACCGGCACCGAGGGGATTTCGGAGCTCGTCACAATGGACGATCCTGCCACGTCCCCCGGATCGGCGGGGAGACCCGGCAGTCGATCGCCCGGGTGAACTCCAGGTTTGTTCCGGCCGTCCATACCGTGCCGCACACCCCGGGCACACCGACCTGTGTATATCTCACCCCCAGTTATCCACATAATCCACAACCTCATCCACAGGTTGCGACTTGCGAGACCGGTCGGTTCGCATCAACCGATTCCGGAAAACGGAACGGGGGCCGCTCCGGGACTCCCCTCCTCGGTCCCGGAGCGGCCCCCGCCGCCGCGTGCGGGTCTCCTGCGCTGGTCAACGGCGGATCACCGGCCGCTACGAGAGCCCGACACATACTTGGACGGGGCGGCTGACCGATCGGTTCCCTCGCTTCGGCAAAAAAACGACAACACTAGCGAGAAACCCAAATACCGGGCTCTACGGCGGGGAATCGGTAGCCTGACGCTATGGACGCGAGCAGGGCGTTACTCGACGGATTGGATACGACCGGGCTCAACACCGCACTCGCCGAGGCGACCTGTCTCGGACTCGTGGTCGACGCCGCGGACGGACGACTTCGAATCGAACTGGAGGTACTCACCCTCCCCGGTGACGGGCAGCCCGCCGACGGCCGGGTGTCGCTCACACTTTCCGGGGTCAGCCGGGTCGCGGCATCCCTGCGCCGGCAGCGCTGGGACGATCTGGCACCGCGCATCTTCCCGCTCACCCTCGACACCCTCGGGGATGCCATCGCCGGATTCGGCGGCGGCGCCCTGCACGGCTGGGATTTCATCGACGTCGACGACAGTGGCTGGGCGCTGTGGCGCGAGCTGCTGAGTTTCGACACCACGATCAGCGCTCGGACCCCGGCCCATGTCCTCGAGTTCTCCCAGCAGGAGGGCACCGATCCGCGCGAGCTGGATGTGCGGGTCTGGTTCGAGGACGTCACCATCGAGACCGCCGACGGAACTCTGGTCGGCCTCGACGAATTCGCGGCCGGCGCGCGGCGCTGGTGGAAGGCACACGACTCGTGCGATCCGCGCACGATGCTGCCCGACGTCGCACCGCCGATGTAGCCGTCGGCACGCGCCGACATGCGTTCAGCGTGAATAAATCTCCGAGCCGGGGCATACCACGGGCGTGCGCCCTCGATCCTGGCCGAGCCGTCGATTTCGGGCCGTGGGAATCTAGGGTGGACCGGACCCGGTTGCATCGAGCGGGTGTACGAATGAAGGTTGGTGTGCTCGACATGACCGGGTACACGCGCCGACATCATGAGGAAGGGACATCGTGGCTGAGTACACGCTGCCAGATCTGGATTACGACTACGGCGCCTTGGAGCCTCACATCTCCGGGCAGATCAACGAGATTCACCACTCGAAGCATCACGCCGCATACGTCGCCGGCGTCAACACCGCGCTCGAGAAGCTGGAAGCCGCGCGCGAGGCCGACGACCACGGTGCGATCTTCCTGTACGAGAAGAACCTGGCCTTCCACCTCGGTGGTCACGTGAACCACTCCATCTGGTGGAAGAACCTGTCCCCCAACGGCGGCGACAAGCCGGTCGGGGACCTGGCCGCCGCGATCGACGACCAGTTCGGATCGTTCGACAAGTTCCGCGCGCAGTTCACCGCTGCCGCCAACGGCCTGCAGGGCTCGGGCTGGGCGGTGCTGGGTTACGACACCCTCGGTCAGAAGCTGCTGACCTTCCAGCTGTACGACCAGCAGGCCAACGTGCCGCTCGGCATCATCCCGCTGCTGCAGGTCGACATGTGGGAGCACGCCTTCTACCTGCAGTACAAGAACGTCAAGGCCGATTACGTGAAGGCGTTCTGGAACGTCGTCAACTGGGCCGACGTGCAGGAGCGCTTCGCCAAGGCCGTCGCTCAGGGCAAGGGCCTGATCTTCGGCTGATATGCCTCTTCGCGACTTCAGGCCATACCCGCCGGGTATGGCCTGAGTTGCGTTTCGGCCGTGTTACCTGCGATTTAGCACTCTCTGGTACTTGTGTGCCAGACATTGTTCGAGTCATTCTCGGGTACTCCTATCGCACGATAGGTCGAGGACGGGCTCGCTCATCGCGGAGCCGCCCCCGTTGACAGTTCGGGAGGCATCCGATGCGTACGAACAATCCGGTCGGGGTCACGCCGTTCCAGGCACGCGGCATACTGCGTGGCTTCGTGATCTCCGGGCGCTGGCCCGATACGACCAAGGAATGGGCGCAACTGCTGGCGCTCGCGGTGCGGGTGGCGAGTCTGCCCGGCCTGCTGACCACCACGACGGTCTTCGGTGCGCGCGAAGAACTGCCCGACGATCCGCATCCGGACACCGTCGGACTGGTCGTGGCCGAGGGGCCGGTATTGGGCGAGGAAGCGCTCGAACCGGGACGCTTCGCCGATCATGTGCCACCCGCGTTGATGATGTTGCATCCACCCTCGGAGACCAATCCGTCGCTGCCCGAATGTGTCGGCGCCGCATCGGGATGTGTTCTGCTGCCGGGCATTCCGCATCTGGGGCTCGCGCACCGGGCGGCGTGGGTGGAGGCCGAACTCGACGGCACGGTCACCTCGATGGTCAGCCGCGTGGGCGTGGACCCGATCTCGGATCCGGATACCGCGGTGCTGGCCATGCTGCTCGCCGCCTGATCCACGGGCACCCCGCCACCCGCGGCACGGACGTCCGAACGCGGTGCGGAGCCGCGGCGAAACACCTTCGACGGGTACCCGAAACTTTTCGGCCGCATCGCCAAACTTATTGTGCGCATTGCGATTTCGGCAACAGGGACTTGGCGGCAGCGCGCAGGTAAGGGTAGGCTGAAAGGCAGCGAAGGGGAGTAGCCCGCAATCGCATGGTCGACATACTGATCCGCTGGACGGATCCGGCCATCCGAACCGGATTTCCGGTGGGCGAGACCTTCGGCCGACGACAGACCGTTCATACGGGCGTGGTCGGCTGAGGGCGCCCCGTCTTCGGCCGATACGCCGGAGACCTGGGAGCCGATGATGATCGCCGCGATACTACTGAGCTTCGGCGTGCTCTTCGTCGCCGAACTCGGCGACAAATCGCAGCTGATGGCCCTGACCTTCGCGTTGCGTTACCGCTGGTGGATCGTGCTGGGCGGTATCACCGTCGCGAGCGTGCTGGTGAATGTGATCGCCGTCGGCGTCGGACATTTTCTCGGAGCGGCCCTGCCCACCGACTTCATCGCACTCTGCACCGGCCTCATCCTGCTGGCGGTCGGCGTGTGGACGCTGTGGGCGGCCCGGCACGAGGAACCCGATCCCGACGAACCCGAGACCGCCGGTCCCGCCTCCCCCGGCCGTGCCTTCCTCATCGTGATCTCGTCGTTCCTGCTCGCCGAACTCGGCGACCGCACCATGTTCGCGACCATCGCCCTGGCCTCGAATCACAGCTGGGTGGCCGTCTGGGTGGGTTCGGTCGCGGGCATGGTCGCCGCCGGCGGTCTCGCCATCGCCATCGGCATCACGGTCGGCAAGCACATTCCGGAGCGGGCGGTCGCCGTCGCGTCCGGCCTGCTGTTCCTGTACATCGGTGCCGCCACCCTGCTCGGCGCGATAGCGCCGGACCTGGGCAAACTCGGCGAGTACTCGATCGCGGCGGTGGTACCGCTCGTCGGCGGCGCGCTGTGGGGACTGCTCGGGCGGTCGAATCGGACCGACGAGGAGCCGGCGGAACCGCAGTCACTGCACGGACGCTGAGGAAGTCGCCCTCGGCGGTCGGCTCAGCCCGGTTCGGCTGGGCCCGGTTCGGCTAGGGCCGACAGATCGCGCGCCAGGTGAGCGGCGGCTTCGCGGAGTTCCGGAGGCTCCAGCACGTCGACCTCGAACCCGAGGCGGACGATGCGGACCGCGAGCCAGTCGAGGTCGTCGCCGGCCACCACCAGTACCGACCAGCCGTCGCGATCGTCTTCGACGCGGCCGACCTGGGGCGGAATCAGATCACGTACCCGGGCGGAATCGGCGTGGACGCGGATCCGGGCGAGATGGCGGTAGGGCGCCTCGGCCACCGATCGCTGGACGTAGCCGACCGGATCCGGATGGTCCCGCAACCGGAAACGCCAGGTCGTGGCACGCACCTCCCGCATGCGGTCGAGGCGGAAGGTGCGCCAGTCGTCGCGATCGATATCGCGGGCCATCAGATACCAGCGCCGGCCGGTGGTGACCATGCGGACCGGTTCGACGGTACGTTCACCGGCAGTCCCGTTACGGCCTGAGTACTGGAAGCGGACCCGGACGGCGTCGCGGCAGGCCCGGGCGAGGGTCATCAGCAGTTCCGCATCGATCTCGATACCCGGACCGACCATGGTCTCGGTGGCGTCGTGTACCGCGCGCACCTCGGCACGCAATCTGGGCGGCATCACCTGATCGAGCTTCGTCAGCGCCCGCAGCGCCGCCTCGCCCGCGCCGGCGACGGTTCCTCCGGTGGCCAGGCGCAGCGACACCGCCGTGGCGATGGCCTCCTCGTCGTCGAGCAACAGCGGCGGCAGCCGCGTCCCCGCACCGAGCCGGTATCCGCCGCCGACGCCGGCCGTGGCCTCTACCGGATAACCGATCGCGCGCAGTCGTTCCACGTCGCGGCGCACCGAACGGTCGGTGACGCCCAGCTCGTCGGCCAGTTCCGTAGCGGTCCACGACGGCCGGCGTTGCAGCAGGGCCAGCAGCCGCAACACCCGTTCGGTGGTCGCCTCGACGGTCATTCGCTCATGGTGGCACAGATCGCGGAAGGTATCTGTCCGCTATTGGCGCGAGGCTGTGCCCATGACCGACTGGAACACTCTGCTGCGCGAGCAGATCGACTGGCACTGGACTCAGCAGCTCCGCCCCCGGCTCGACGGACTCACCGACGACGAGTACTTCTGGGAGCCCGTGCCCGGCTGCTGGAATCTGCACCCGCGCGGCACCGGCAGCGCACCGATCCAGGGTGGTTCGGGCGCGATGACCATCGACTTCGCCTTCCCGCCGCCGGAGCCGGCGCCGTTCACGACGATCGCCTGGCGGCTGGGCCATGTGATCGTCGGCGTCCTCGCCGTGCGCAATGCCGCGCATTTCGGGCGCGCGGCGACCGATTACCATTCGTTCGAGTACGCCGAGACCGCGAAAGAAGCACTGGCCCAGCTCGATTCGGAATATGCCACCTGGCTGGGCGGCATCGGATCGCTGGACGAGGACGGCCTCGACCGTCCGTGCGGTGCGGCCGAAGGACCCTATGCCGAATTCCCGTTCTCGGCGCTGGTTCTGCACATCAACCGCGAACTGATCCACCATTTGGCGGAGGTGTGCCTGCTGCGCGACCTCTACCTGCACCACGACCGACAGGAGGCGAGCTGATGGCCCGCGATGTCCAGATCACCTTCGACTGCGGCGATCCCGCCGAATTGGCCGCGTTCTGGGCCGAGGCCCTCGGCTACCGACTACAGGATCCACCGCCCGGATTCCGGACCTGGGACGAGGCGCTGGCGGCCATGAACGTTCCGGCGGAACGGCGCAACGACGCCTCGGCGCTGATCGATCCCGAGGGCGCCGGCCCGCGGCTGTTCTTTCAGCGGGTGCCCGAAGGCAAGCAGGCCAAGAATCGAGTCCATCTGGATGTGCGGGCGGCCCCGGGGCTGACCGGCGACGACCGGATGGCCGCGTTGGAGGCCGAGGCCGAGCGGCTGGTATCCCGCGGTGCGACCAGGCTGCAGCGCCACGAACCCGCTCCCCCGCTCGGCAACGGTCACATCGTGATGGCCGATCCGGAGGGCAACGAGTTCTGCCTCGACTGAGCCGGCACCCGGCGGTAATCACCAGGGATCGAAATGCTCCCGCGGATCGGCGCGGCCGAGGGCGCCGGGGTCGGCGGGCGCGCCGCCGAACAAGTCGCCGCTGCGGTGGACCAGCTCGAGCATGGGCTCGCGCAACTCCCGCAACCCGTCCAGATCATCGGCGGCGATGTGGGTAGTCACCATGGCGCTGAGGGCGGCGACCATGGTGCGGCACGCGAAGCGCTGCTGATCCGTGCGGGCGTCGAGAATGTCCGCGACGAGCGCGACGAACGATTCCTGCAGTTCCGCGCGCCGCGCGATCGCGGTGGGGCCGGCTGCGTAGACCTCGACGAGGAACAGGCGCGCGTAGGCCGGTTCGGCGGCCAGGCCGTCGAGATAGGCGTCGAGGAGGGCGCCGATCGGCGGTTCGGCCGGGGCGTCGGGCCGTGGCCGCAGCGTGTCCTGGATGCGCGCGATCAGCTGTTCCACCGCCCGCTCGTAGGCCGCCTCGAAACAGTCCTCCTTGGAGCGGAACTGCTCGTAGAACGTCTCCCGCGACACTCCCGCACGCTTGATCACCGCCGCGACCGACGTGCCCACATATCCGTGGGCGGCCATCGCATCCGCCATCGCCGCGAGAATCCGGTCGCGCTGGTCCCGGACGACCGTTTCCCGCGGGATACCGTGTCGGCCCCGAGGTAGCCGGCGGTCCGCGGGGGCCGAGGCGGTCATGTGGCAACTCCATCGTTCGATCGCGTACCGGTTCGCAAACGAAACTAGCTGGTTGTCTTCCATTCTGCGCGGTGGCGGCTTCCCTCGCCGGCGCACCCCCGGCTGTGACGGCACCCACGCCCGATATGGTGCTGTTGACGGAAGGCCAGTACCCCATAGGGCCGTCACTAACGAGAGGACCAAACACCGTGGAGATTTCGGGCTCCGCCGCGATCATCACCGGAGCTGCGTCCGGTCTGGGCGCCGCGACCGCACAACGCTTCGCCGACCAGGGTGCGACCGTATTCGGTCTCGATCTGACTCAGTCGATCGAACGGGCCGGCGACAGCGTCCCCGCCGGTGTCACCCTGATTCCGACCGATGTGACCAGCAACGACGAGGTCGCCGCCGCGGTGGCGAAGGTCGTCGAATCCGGTGTGCCGCCGCGCATCGTGGTCAACTGCGCCGGTGTGGGCTGGGCGGGACGCATCCTGTCCAAGAACGGCCCGCACGATCTGGAGCTGTTCCGGACCGTGATCACCGTGAATCTGCTGGGCACCTTCAACGTGATGCGCCTGGCCGCCGACGCCATCTCCAAGACCGAGCCGGTCGACGAGTACGGCCAGCGCGGTGTCGTGATCAACACCGCGTCGGTGGCGGCGTTCGAGGGCCAGATCGGCCAGATCGCTTACTCCGCCTCCAAGGGCGGCGTGGCCGGCATGACCGTTCCGGCCGCGCGCGACCTGGCCCAGTTCGGCATCCGCGTCAACACCATCGCCCCCGGCATCATCGACACCCCGATGCTGGCCGGCGTCACCGAGGAGTACCGCAAGGGCCTGGAGGCCGGCGTGCCGTTCCCCTCGCGCCTGGGCCGCCCGGACGAGTACGCGCAGCTCGCGCAGTACATCACCGAGCACGACTACCTGAACGGCGAAACCTTCCGCATGGACGGTGCGCTGCGCATGGCGCCGCGCTGACGTCGAGCCGAGGCCGACACGGATTCCCGTGTCGGCCTTTTGCTTTGATGACCCACGGGTTGTGAACCATCACAATCTCGGCGGCGTAACTTCGGTGCGGGTGACCAGGCATTTCTCCCCAGAGGGAATTAAGGCTATGTTAAAGCTGATTCTACTGGGTAGTAAGTTCAAAAGGCCAGGTCGTGACGATGCAACTGGGTGACAGAGCACAGCACTCGAGGGCGAGTGGATCGCCGAGACGGCGTGGGGCCGGCTTCCGCCGGATGGTCGCGCTCGGGGCTGCAGCGTGTATGGGCGCGGCGCTCGGTTGCGCGGCCGCCGGCACCTCCACCGCCACGCCGGTGAGCGAGTTCTACATTCCCCCGGCACAATTCGCGACCACGCCGGGATCGGTGATCAAGACCGAGGCGATGCCGGTTTTCGTGGCGCCGCCGGGATTCGGGCCGTGGCCCGCGAACGCGCAGAAGGTCATGTACACCTCGCAGACCCAGGACGGCGCTCCCACCGCGGTCAGCGGCACCTACCTCGACGCCACCGCTGCCTGGCAGGGCACCGGACCGCGGCCGACCATCGTGATCGCGCCCGGTACCTCCGGACAAGGCGATCAGTGCGCGCCGTCGGAGGCCTTCGCCACCGGTCTCTACGCCCGGATCACCCCACCGAGCATCTCCGCCAATCAGGAGGCGGTATCGGCGATGGTGTGGCATGCGCTGGGCGCCCGGGTTTTCGTCACCGACTACATCGGACTGGGCACGCCCGGCGTCCACACCTACGTCAACCGGGTGGAAGAGGCGCACGCCGTTCTCGACGCGGCGCGCGCCGCGAATGCGCTCTCGGGTACCGGAGCGCAGACGCCGCTCGCCTTCTGGGGTTACTCCCAGGGCGGCGGGGCGACCGCGTCCGCGGCGGAGTTGCAGCCGAGCTATGCACCGGAGCTGAACCTGAAGGGGGTGTGGGCCGGCGCGCCGACCGCCGATCTGAGCGCGGTTCTGCAGAAGATCGACGGAAATCTCATCGGTGGTGTGGTCGCCTACGCCCTCAACGGATTCCTCGAACGCTACCCGGATTTGAAACCCGAGGTGGACAAGCGGGTGACGCCGGAGGGCGAGGGCCTGCTCGCGGAACTGCAGGACAGCTGTGTGGGCGATGTGATCCTGAAACATCCGCTGCTGCGCGGCAGTGACTTCACCCGGGACCATCGGCCGATTCTGGACAACCTGCGCGAAGTACCGGCGGCCATGGACATTCTGAACCGGCAGCGCATCGGCACCCTCGGCCCCACCGCACCGGTTCTGATCACCAGCGGGGTCAACGACGACACCGTGCCCTATCCACAAACGCGGCAGCTCGCCGACGACTGGTGCGGCAAGGGTGCCACTGTCACCTTCCGCAGTAACGGTCTCCCGCCGATCCTGCCCGGTATGGCGCTGCCGAACCACTTCGGTCCGGAGATCATCGACGGTTTCAGCCCGAGCGGTGTCATCCCCTATCTGATGGACCGGTTGAACGACAAGCCGGTCGCCGGTTGCACCGTCGACTGACGCGCCGCTGACGGCGGCCCGTTCACAATCCGAGGCCCGCAAGGAAATTCCTTGCGGGCCTTGGTGTTTCGGTTGTCGTGGTCGGACGGTCGTGGTTGTCAGACGGACTTGGTGAGGCGGTCGGCCAGGAGCCGGGCGAAGTGGGCCGGGTCCTTCAGTTCGCCGCCTTCGGCCAGAACCGCTGTGCCGTAGAGCAATTCGGCCGTCGCGCCCAGATCCTCGGACTCCTTGTCCTTGGCGTACGCATCGCGCAGGCCGGTGACCAGCGGATGCTCCGGGTTGAGTTCCAGAATCCGCTTGGATTCCGGGAGCGCCTGGCCGGACGCGCGGTACATGCGCTCCAGCTGCGGGGTGAAGTCGAAGACATCACCGACGACACAGGCCGGGGAGGTGGTCAGGCGGGAGGACAGGCGGACCTCCTTGACGCTGTCGCTCAGCGTCTCCTGCAGCCACTTCAGCACCTCGCCGAAATCCTTCTCCTGCTGTTCACGCAGCTGTTCGGAGGCCTTCTTCTCCTCCTCGGTCTCCAGATCGACCTCGCCCTTGGCGATCGACTGGAACGGCTTGCCGTCGAAGTCCGGCACCGAGCCGACCCACATCTCGTCGACCGGGTCGGTGAGGATCAGCACCTCGAGGCCCTTGGCCTTGAAGGCCTCCATATGCGGGGAATTCTCGATCTGCTGCCGGGATTCACCGGTCATGTAGTAGATCTGGTCCTGGCCCTCGGCCATGCGCTCCACGTACTGCGCGAGCGTGGTCGGCTCGAAATCCGAGTGCGTCGAGGCGAAAGACGAGACCTGCAGGATGGTTTCGCGGTTGTCGAAGTCGGAGAGCAAACCCTCCTTGAGAACTCGGCCGAATTCGTTCCAGAAGGTCCGGTACTTCGACTCTGTCGCGGTGGCGTCGTCGGGGCCGGATTCGGCCGATTCGGCGCTCTGCAGATCCTTGATCGTCGACAGCACCTTGCGGACCAGGCGCTTGCGGATCATCTGAATCTGCCGGTCCTGCTGCAGAATCTCGCGCGAGACGTTCAGCGACAGATCCTGCGCGTCCACCACACCCTTGACGAAGCGCAGATACTCCGGCATCAGCTCTTCGCAGTTGTCCATGATGAACACCCGGCGCACGTAGAGCTGCACGCCGCGCTTGTGCTCGCGCATGAACAGATCGAACGGCGCGTGCGACGGGATGAACAGCAGCGCCTGATATTCGAACGTGCCCTCGGCCTTGAGCGGGATGATCTCCAGCGGATCGTCCCAGGCGTGCGAGACGTGCTTGTAGAACTCCTTGTACTCCTCGTCGGAGACGTCGCTGCGCGGGCGCGTCCACAGCGCCTTCTGCGAATTGAGCGTCTGCTCCTCGAGAATGGTCTTTTCCTGCTTCTCCTCGCCCTCACCCTCGGTGACGGTGCGCTCCACCTGCATCCGAATCGGCCAGGAGATGAAGTCCGAGTACTTCTTGACGATCTCGCGGAGCTTCCACTCCTGCGTGTAATCGAAGAGGTGATCGTCCTCGTCCGCGGACTTCAGATGCAGCGACACCGCGGTGCCCTGGGGCGCGTCGTCGAGGGTTTCGATGGTGTAGGTCGAGCTGCCGGCCGCGGACTCCCAGCGGGTGCCCTCGGACTCACCCGCGCGGCGGGTGGTCAGCGTGACCTTGTCGGCCACCATGAAGGTCGAATAGAAGCCGATACCGAACTGGCCGATGAGGTCTTCGGAGCTCACCGCGCCCTCGCCGCTCTTGGATTCCAGCAGCTGGCGGCGCAGTTCCGCGGTGCCGGACTTGGCCAGGGTGCCGATGAGATCGACCACCTCGGCGCGCGACATGCCGATGCCGTTGTCACGGACGGTCAGCACCCGGGCGTCCTTGTCGACCTCTAGTTCGATATGCAGATCCGAGGTGTCGACCTCGAGATCCTTGTCCCGGAACGACTCGAGCCGCAGCTTGTCCAGCGCGTCCGAGGCGTTCGAGATCAATTCCCGCAGGAAGGTGTCCTTGTTCGAGTAGACCGAGTGGATCATCAGTTCCAGAAGCTGATGGGTCTCGGCCTGAAACTCCAGTTGTTCGACGTGATCGGTCACGTGCAGATATTACGACGGACCGCGGGTGGCTCGCGAAAGTCGGTCATCGCGGGAACCTCCGCGTCGGCACTGTGCGCCCGCGGTTGTGCCGGCGCCATCCATTCGCGCAGCACCTGGGTGGCGCGGACGTCGTCCTCGTTGTATTCCAGCAGGCGGGTGCGCTGCGACAGATCGGGCGCACCGTCGTATCCGACCGCCAGGCGATACCAGCTCATCGACGCCTCGCCGCCGGCCTCGGGATCGCGCCAGCCGAATCCGGCGACCGGGGCGATCTTCTTGAGCCCCTTGCCGTTCGGGCAGATGAACTGCTCCGACACCGCCTGGAACATATCCACCCACTGCGGGCTGTCGACGAAGGCGCGGACCTCGTCCGCGGTCGGGACGCCGGGCCGTCCGGCGAATCGGCGCGCCGATTCGTAGAGCCACTTGTCCTCGGCCGTGCGCGAATAGCAGTAGGCGGCGAACGTCTTGCCCGCCGCGGCCGCGTCGGCGCGCACCGCCATCAGCCAGGTCCAGAATTCGGCGAACGAGCGGGCCTCGTCGGCGGTCGGCAGCGGGTCCCAGGTGAAGAAGGGGCGATACACCCCGTCGAGCAGGGTCCCCCACAGGTAGGCGCCGTACTCCTGATAGCTCTCCAGGTCGACGTCGACCTCGACGTCGGCCCGGGTGACCCGCACCCGGTCCACGCGGCGGACCAGTGGCGCGCCCGAGATCCAGGCACGCGCGGTCACGACCGTCTCGGCGAACGGCTCGTACTGCCAGTCCTCGGGTTCGTCGGCGGTCCACTCGGCCAGGTCGTCGATGGTCTGCACGCCGTGGCGGCGCAGCAGTTCGGCGCGGGAGCCGGGTGCGACGAGGCTGACGTCGCGGTGGGCCGCCAGCCAGCCCTCACAGCTCACCGCGGGCGGTTCGGTGATATCCGGACGCTCACCGCCGGTCACACTGGGCGCCCGCGTCCACCACGGGCATTGCCGGCATTCCGGCACCTTGGACGGAACGGTCGGCAGCTCACCGCGCACCACCGCGATGCGGTCGGCATAACGCCGGTCGTACTCGTCGAGCACCGGGGCCAGATCGTGCACCAGGATCCGGTCGAAGTGATAGCCGATGGCGCCGCCGACCAGCGCCGGACTGGCCAGCCCGTGCCGCTGCAACATGCGGTAGAGATGGGCCAGCCGCTGCTGGTCGCGCGGTTGGGTGCGGACCCGGACGTGCCGGTCGGGGCGCGGATCCCAGCGGTACAGATCGGAGGTGGTGGGATGGAAATCGGCAGGATCCGGCTGGCGCGGGTCGGTCACCTTGTGGTTGACCACGATGATCGGGATGTAGCCGCCGCGATCGGTATCGCGCAGCAGGATCTCGCAGCCGCCGCGACGGCCGGTATCGGCCTCCTGCGGTAGCAATGCGCCCCAAATGCGCTGCGCCCCTTCCGCACACGCGCGCAGCGTGTCCTCGGCGCGGCCGCTCGCGTGCTGATCCGGGTCGATGATCACCCATGCCTGCGGATCGGCGGCGACGAGTGTGTCGCGGACCTTCGAGCGATGCGCGGTGGCGGCGTCGCGGCGCTGTTTGACACCCGCGTCCTCCGGCACCCCCAGCAGCCGTTCCGGATGAGTCGCGTCCAGATGCAGCCGGTGCCGGCAGCCGACCAGCGCGCGGGCGTCGACATAGGCGATGCGCGGCGGGTGCTCGCCGGACCCGGCGGGCGCCGACGGATTCGCGGGCCCGGCCGGAGCACTCGCCGTGCCGGCCGAAACCTGCTGCGCCCGTTCCACTTCGGCGGGCACCACGACGGTTCGTCGAGCAGCAGCCCGCCGCTCGTCGCCTCCGCCGTCCTCCTCGCGACCGTCTTGGTCGCCGCTGCCCGAATACACGCTAAGCAGTATGGTCCCTACCTCCGACACTCCCGCGAACCGCCTGCGTGCCGGGCGTATGCGGAGCCGCTACCTCGGCACTCACGCGGCCGGCGAGCCCGGATCGGCACGCGCCCCGGCCGCCGCGACGGCGCCCTCGGGTGCGCATCCCGCTACAGTTGGCGCAAACCGTGTGGCATGTGGGTATATCAGCATGACGGAACTTCGTGACGGAGGGCTTTCGATGGGGTTGTTCACCAAGCGCAAGCGGCGTGCGGACCGCAAAGCCGAGGCGAAAGCCCTCAAGCACAAGGCCGCGATGGAGGCCAAACTCGGCGCCCGCAACGAACGCAAACGCCAGCGCGCCGAACTCCGCACCCAGCGCGATGTGGCGAAGGCACAGATCGCGGCATTGAAGGCCGAGGAGAAGGCCGCCCTCAAGACCGCCGAACGCGCCGACCGCGAACTGCTCACCGCGAGCCAGGTGAAGAAGTATCTGGGCGTGGCGCGGGTGCTGGTGCCGGTGCTGGCGCCGCTGGCCTACCGGGCCGCCACCTTCGTCCGCGGCCAGATCGACACCCGCCGCGCCCACCGGCTGGGTATCGGCCTCGGCGAGCTGGGCAACTTCACCGGTCACGGCGCCCGCCTGCAGGCCCGCATCACCGGCGTCGAATCGACCCTGGCCGGTATCGAGAACTCCGGTGACAAGAGCGGCGAGACGCAGAAGTTCGTGGCCGCCACCCGCGACCGGCTCGCCAGCCTGTCCGCGGCCGTGCGCACCGCCGAGCAGATGCCGGCGCCGCGCCGCCGGGCGGTGCACAACTCCATCTCGCACGAACTCTCCGGCGTCGAAGCCGATATCCTCGCGCGCCTCGGCGTGCACTGACCGACCCTTTCGCCATGCTGCCTCGTGCCCGGCCCGCGACCGGATCCCCGCCGTCCCGGCGAGCGGTCCGGCGGCCGGGCATCGATGGGCTCCGGGGTGGCCTGGTCGGTATGGCGGTGGTGGTCCTCGCGACCGCCGCGCACGGCTGGGCCGACGGCGGCTATCCCGGCTCGGCGACGCTGGCGCTGCTCCTGCTGAGCGCGACGGTCGCCGGAACCTTCGCCTCGATGCTGCCGCCCGCCGGCGGTGCGTGGGGCCGGACCGGCGTCCTCGCGGCACTCGGTGGCGGACAGGCGGTTTCCCATATCGCGCTGAGTCTGCTGCCCGCCCACCGGCCGGATGAAACATCGTGCGGGAGCGGCCTTTCCGGCCTGACGTCGATCTTCCCGAGCGGCTGGATGACGCTGGCGCACACGCTCGCGACCGTGGCCTGTGCCGCGCTCATCGTGGCCGTGGAACGTCTGTATGCCGCTGTCTCCCACTCGGTCCGGGCCGTCACGACCCGACCGCTGCCGCCGGTGGATATCGCCACACCCCGGTGGCGGAGTTCCGTGCGGCCACCGTGGCAGCAATGGCGCGCCGGCGCCCTCGGCTCCCGCGCACCACCGGTACTCGCCTGAACCGCTCCCCGACCACAGGCAATTCCCCCGGCACATCGCCGAGTACCGAGAAAGTCACCCATCGTGCGCTCAACTATGTCCACCTCACTGTCGCGCGCCCTCGTCGCGACCGGCGCCGCCGCAGGTCTCGCCCTGCTCGCCTCCGGCACCGCGGCCGCGCATGTCACCGCGGACGCGCCCGGCGCGGCCCAGGGCGGTTACGCCGTCATCACCTTCCGCGTGCCGACCGAATCGGCGACGGCGTCCACCACCAAGCTGACCGTCGCGCTGCCGCAGTTGTCCGCGGCCCGCACCGAACCCGTCGCGGGCTGGACCGCCAAGACCGAGAAGAACGACAAGAACCAGTTCACCTCCGTGACCTGGACCGCGAACCCGGGTAATCCCGGCATCACCCCCGAACAGTTCCAGCGCTTCGCCCTCGCGGTCGGTCCGCTGCCGAAGCAGGACAAGATCAGCTTCCCGGCCACCCAGACCTACAGTGACGGCAAGGTCGTCAACTGGAACGAACCCATGCCGGCCGGCGGCGACGAACCCGAGCACCCCGCGCCGAGCGTCACGCTGGCGGCCGCCGGATCCGATCACGACCACGCGGCCGGCATGTCGAGCGACACCGACAGCGACGAGTCCGATTCCGACAACACCGCGCGCTGGCTGGGCGGTATCGGACTTGCGCTCGGCGCCCTCGGCGCCGCGCTCGGACTCGGCAGCCTGATCCGGAGCCGGCGCGCATGATGCGCCGCATACTGTTCGCCCTGGTCGGTGCGCTGGCGCTGGGCGGACTGACGATCGCGGTCGCCGGCCCGGCCGCCGCGCATTCGACGGTGGTGTCCACCGACCCCGCCGACGGCGCGAAACTCGCGTCCGGCCCGGCGCGGGTCAGCATCACCTTCAACGAGAATCTGCAGCCGAGCTTTCCGTCACTGACCGTCGTCGGCCCGGACGGGAATCTGTGGTCGAAGGGAAAACCGGTTGTGGACGGGCCGACCGTCAGCGTCGAGGTCGGTGACCTCGGGCCGGCCGGCACGTACACGATGGCGTACCGGGTCACCTCCGCCGACGGCCATCCGGTCAGCGGCACCCGCACCTTCGAGCTGACCACGCCCGGGCACGGGACACCGGGGGCCAAGGCCGACGCCAAGAGCAGCTCCGGTGGTGACGGCGATTCCGGTGGCGTTCCGCTGTGGGTGTTCATCGTGGCCGCGGTCGTCCTGTTCGGCGGTGGATTGGCGTTCGCGCTGTTCGGCGGTCGTTCCCGACGGCCGGGCAGCGGCGGCAAACCATGAGGCCGGGGACGGCCGGCAGCAGATCGACCGCACTGCGCTACGCACTGCTGCTGGTCGTCCCGGCCGCCCTCGTCGGTGTCGCCGCCGGATGGGCGCTCGCCGCACCCGATCCGGTACAGGCCGAGGCGCCGGTACGCACCCTGGCCGACGGGCTGGGCGCCACGGTTCTCGGCCTCGCGGCTCTGCCGCGCCTGCACGACCGGCTGCGACCCGCGTGGCGGCTGCTGGCCGTGTTCGGCGGGCTCTGGACGCTCGCGGAATTCGTGCTGCTGTCCACGGAGGCCGCCGAGGTGGTCGGGGTCCCGCTGAGCCGGTTGCGCGCCGGCGATTTCGGCGACTACGTCGCACATGTCAGCGGCGGCCAGATCGGCATCGCCGTGCTGATCGGCACCGCGGCGGTCGCCTGCTACAGCACGCTGGCCTTCCGGCGACCGGAGCGCGCGAGCGCCGATCTGGTGCTGGTCTTCGCCGCGGTGACGCTGGTGCTGCGGCCGATCACCGGCCATATGTCGCAGCAGACGCTGGGCTCGGTCCTGGCCGCGGTGCACGCTCTCGCGGCGGGCGCCTGGTTCGGTCTGCTGCTGGCGCTGGCGCTGGTGGTGCGTACCCGCGGTGAATGGGCGGTGATCCTGCCGCGCTATTCCGGCTGGGCGCTGCCCGCGGTGGCGGCGGTGACGGTGACCGGCGTGGTCAACGGGCTGGTCCGCGTCGGCGATCCGGTCGCGCTGGCCGACACCGGGTACGGCCGCATCCTGCTCGCGAAGACGGTCATGGCCCTCGCACTGCTCGGGCTCGGCTGGTGGTGGCGGCGCAGCTGGGTTCCGGTGGCCACCGACCATCGGATGAGTGCGGACGACTCGCTGCGCCGGGCACTGATCGAGGTCATGGTGATGGCGGCGGTGTTCGGCTTGGCGGCAACGTTGTCGGTGACGGCCTGAGCCCGAGCCCGGGCCGGATAGGCCCTGCGAACTGGAGTGATAGCAATTACATCCGGTCCGGGCCGGACTGCAACACGTTACCGTTACTGCATGACCGCAGTGAAGATCGTGGCCGATTGCGCCGCGCCGGCCGAGACCGCGTTCGACTACGTCAACGACTATCGCCATCTGCCGGAATTCGTCACCGAGGTCCATTCCTTCCGCCCGATCACCGATCAGGTGGCCGGGCTGGGCGCGACGTTCGACACCGAGATCAAACTGGGTCCTGCCTCGCTGACCTCGCGGCTGCAGATCGTGCGCTGGGAGAAGAACGTCGCGATCGCGGTGAAGGCTGTGACCGGCTTCGAGATCGAATCGACCTTCCTGTTCCATCCGCGCGGCGACCGAGACTGCACGGTGGACGCCATCGTCGAGTACCGGGTACCGGGCGGGCTCGCGGGCAAGGTGCTGGGCAAGACCATCGAGCCGTTCGTGAAGCTGTCGGTCAAACACACCACCCACAATCTGACGACCAAGATCGCGGAGTATCAGCGCACCCTCGACAGCTGAACCGGGCGGGGCCGCGGCGGGCGGCGGGAAGGTCTCAGGATTCGATCGCCGCCCGCATGGCAAGCTTATTTGGTGACCGATTCAGCAAACCTAGTGGCAACCGCCGACCTCGCCGATGAGATCGGCCCCGAGATTCGTAGCTGCGATACGCAATTCACGCAGTTCGGCGGCAATCCGGTGTTCAGCGGGCGCATCGTCACCATTCGCTGCTTCCAGGACAATCTGTTGGTCAAGCAGACTCTCAGCGAACCCGGTGAAGGACGTGTGCTGGTCGTCGACGGCGGCGCGAGCATCCACACCGCCCTCGTCGGTGACGTGATCGCCGGACGCGGCGTCGACAACGGCTGGTCCGGCGTCGTCGTCAACGGCGGCGTGCGCGATTCGGCGATTCTGCGCACCCTGCCCATCGGCATCAAGGCGCTGGGCACCAATCCGCGCAAGAGCACGCAGACCGGATCCGGCGAACGCGATGTGCCGGTCGAATTCGGCGGCGTCACCTTCGTTCCGGGCGAGATGCTCTACAGCGATCACGACGGGGTCGTCGTCCGCGCGGAATGAGTCGCCGATCGCCGCCGGGCCCGCGGCCGCCGAACTATCCGCCTGCCACCCGCACGCGGTGGCCGGCGAGCGCGACCACGTCTCCGGCATGGAGCTGGCGGCCCCGCCGTAGTTCCACCTCGTCGTTGACGCGCACGAGCCCGGCGGCGATCACGGTCTTGGCCTCCGACCCGCTGTCGATGAGATTGGCCAGCTTCAGGAATTGCCCGAGTCGAATGACTTCGTCTTCGATCGGCACATCGACTGGATCCGACATGGGTTACATCTTTACCGCCGCGCCCGACGGGCCGCACGCCGCCCCCGTCGCGATGGGTACCGGGGTCCGGCGAAAGGATCGAATATGACCGTGCACGAGCAGGACTCGCCCGGTGGCCTTCTCCCCTCGGGCGGTCTCAGCCCGCACACTGGTGCGGTGACTTCCACGCAAGACCAGCTTCACTCGCGCGACGGCAGATCCCCTTCCTCACCGGTTCCGCATCGCGCCCACGGTCGGCTGAGCGAAGTCCCCCACCTGGTCGGCCTGGTGCTCGGCGTGTTCTCGATTCTGTGTGCGCTGTGGAGTATTTCGCCCGGCCTGCGCTACATCACCTCGGTCCCGCGGCACTACCTCGACGCCTACTATTTCGACGCGCCCGACACGAACCTGATGTGGGCGGTGATCGTCGGTCTGCTCGCCGGCGCGACGGCGTCCCGGAAACGCATCGCCTGGTGGTTGCTGGTCGGGTACATGGCGCTGTTCGCGCTCGCCAACGGACTGGATTTCGCCGAGGAACAGGATCCGCACGCCCTGGCCGCGCTGTTCGTCCACCTGGCCGTGATCGGCCTGATGATCGCGGCGTGGCCGGAGTTCTACACCCGGGTGCGGCGGGGCGCGGTGTGGAAGGCGCTCGGTGTCCTGGTCAGCGGGCTGATCATCGGCAGTCTGCTCGGGTGGGGGCTGGTGGAACTGTTCCCCGGCAGCCTGCCCCGCGGTGCGCAACGCCCGCTGTGGGCGGTCTCGCGGGTCACCGCGACAATTCTGGTGGCGGACAACAACTTCGACGGGCACCCCCCGCATGTGGTGAATCTGCTGCTCGGCCTGTTCGGGGCGATCGCGCTGCTGGCGGCGGCGCTGGTGCTGTTCCGCTCCCAGCGCGCCTCCAACGCCATGACCGGACTGGACGAATCCGCGGTGCGCGGCCTGCTCGCTCGTTCCGATGTCGAGGATTCGCTGGGTTACTTCGCGACTCGCCGCGACAAGGCCGTGGTGTTCGCGCCCAGCGGCAAGGCGGCGATCACCTATCGCGTCGAACTCGGCGTCTGCCTGGCCTCCGGCGATCCGATCGGTGTGCGGGAGGCGTGGCCGCAGGCCATCGATGCCTGGTTGCGACTGGCCGACGAATACGGTTGGGCCCCGGCCGTGATGGGTGCGGGTGAACTCGGCGCCACCGCCTACCGCCGGGCGGGCCTGTCCGCGCTGCGGCTGGGCGACGAGGCGATTCTCGACACCCGTTCCTTCTCGCTGGCCGGGCCCGAGATGAAGCAGGTCCGCCAGGCCGCCAACCGTTTATACAAACAAGGCTTCACCGTCCGGGTCCGCCGGCACAGCGAACTGCCGCCGGACGAGATGGCGCAGATGATCGCCCGCGCCGATTCCTGGCGCGACACCGAAACCGAACGCGGCTTCTCGATGGCACTGGGCCGGCTCGGCGACCGGCTCGACGGAGACAGCCTGCTGGTGGAGGCGCTCGACCGCGACGGCCGCGTATGGGGCATGCTCTCGCTGGTGCCGTGGGGCCGCAGCGGTGTCTCGCTCGATGTGATGCGACGAGATCCCAAGGGCCCCAACGGAATCATGGAATTCATGATTTCCCAGCTGGCGCTGACCTCGGAACAGTACGGGATCACCCGGGTCTCGCTGAACTTCGCGGTGTTCCGCTCGGTCTTCGAGGAGGGCGGCCGGATCGGCGCCGGCCCGGTGCTGCGGCTGTGGCGCAGTGTGCTGATGTTCTTCAGCCGCTGGTGGCAACTCGAGGCGCTGTACCGGTCGAATGTGAAATATCAGCCGCAGTGGGTGCCGCGGTTCCTCATCTTCGAGGAACGCCGCCAGCTACCGCGGGTGGCGTTCGCCGGCGCACTGGCCGAGGGCTTCCTGCCGCGCTTCGGCACGCAGCCGGACGCCTCGGCACACACCGGTCTTCATTCCGCGGTACCGCCCACCCTCACGGGCCTGCACGCCGACGGCAGCCCGCCCGAGGCGCCGCCCTCGGAACTCGAACAGGCCGCCGCCCGCCGTCCCGAACAGGTGCGGGTGCGGATGGACAAGGTGCGCCGGCTCGAATCGGCCGATATCGACGCCTATCCGGTGGCCTACGCCCCGACCCATTCGATCGCCGATGCCCGCCGCTCCCCCAAGGGCACCACGGTGCGCGTGTGCGGGCGGCTGTTGCGGATCCGCGATCACGGCGGCGTCACCTTCGCCGCGCTGCGCGACTGGTCCGGCGACATCCAGATCCTCATCGACCGGGACCGAGTCGGCGCGCGCCGCTCGAGTTCGTTCGGCGAGTACTTCGACCTCGGTGATCTGATCGAGGTGAGCGGCCAGATCAGCAGCAGCCGCCGCGGCGAACTGTCGCTGCTCGCCCAGGATTGGCGGATGATCGGCAAATGCCTGCACCCGCTGCCGGACAAGTGGCGCGGACTCGCCGACCCCGAGGCGCGGGTGCGTCAGCGCTACGTCGATATGACGATCAACGTCGAGGCGCGCGAGGTGCTGGCCAAACGCAGTGCGGTGGTGCGGTCGCTGCGGGACACGCTGAACGGCTGGGGTTTCCTCGAGGTAGAGACACCGGTACTGCAGCAGGTGCACGGCGGCGCCAACGCCGCGCCCTTCCGTACCCACATCAACGCCTACGACCTGGACCTGTATCTGCGCATCGCACCGGAGCTGTATCTCAAGCGGCTGTGCGTGGGCGGGATGGAGAAGGTCTTCGAACTGGGCCGGGTATTCCGCAACGAGGGTGTGGACTACAGCCACAATCCGGAATTCACGATTCTGGAAGCCTATGAGGCGCACAGCGACTACGAGCGGATGATGCACGCGTGCCGCCAGCTGATCCAGAATGCGGCGATCGCGGCCAACGGCGCCTGCGTCGCCCTGCGACCGGATGCGGACGGAACGCTGAGCGAGGTCGACATCTCCGGCGACTGGCCGGTGCGCACCGTGCACGGCGCCATCTCCGAAGCCGTCGGCGAGACGGTCACTCCCGACACCCCGGTGGATCGGCTGCGGCTGCTGTGCGACAAGGTCGAGGTGCCGTATCAGCCGGGCTGGGACGCCGGGCAGATCGTGCTCGAGATGTACGAGCACCTCGTCGAGGGCCGGACCCTGGAACCGACCTTCTACATCGACTTCCCGACCTCCGTCTCACCGCTGACACGCGCACATCGGCGCATCGACGGTGTCGCCGAACGCTGGGATCTGGTGGCGTGGGGTGTCGAACTCGGCACCGCCTACAGCGAATTGACCAATCCGATCGAACAGCGCCGCCGCCTGACCGAACAGTCGCTGCTGGCCGCGGGCGGCGACCCGGAGGCCATGGAGCTGGACGAGGATTTCCTCGAGGCGCTGGAATTCGCGATGCCGCCGACCGGCGGCCTGGGTGTGGGCGTGGACCGCGTGGTCATGCTGATCACCGGCCGCAGCATCCGCGAAACCCTGCCGTTCCCGCTGGTCAAACCGCGCACCGGCCAGGGCGACGGACGTTGACCGCACCTGCGGCGTCCGAGGCGCGCACCCGTTCGCGAACCGGGAACCGGCGTCCGGCACAGTAGATCCGTGCAGCTTGTTCTCGTGCGTCACGCCCAGCCCGGACGGGTGCTGACCACCTCCGGTCCCGCCGATCCCGAACTCACCGAACTGGGTGTCGAACAGGCCCGTCGGGTCCCCGCGGTGATCGCCCGCTTCGCGGGGGGCGAGCATCGCATCGCACGGGTGGTGAGCAGTCCGCAGCGGCGGGCCCGCGATACCGCCGCGCCGACGGCCGAGAAGCTGGGACTGCCGGTCGAGGTGCTCGACGGGCTGGCCGAATACGACCGCGACCTACCCGCCTACATCCCGATCGAGGATGCCAAGCGGGACTTTCGCGCCACCTACGACCGGATCAAGGCCGGACATCTGCCCGAACAGATCGACGGTCCCGCATTCGTGGCGCGGGTACTGGGCACGATCGCCGAAATCGTCGCGGCCGCCGAACCGGCCGATACCGTCGTCGCCTTCGCCCACGGCGGGGTGATCAACGTACTGCTGCAGGACGTGCTCGGCCTGCAACGGCCGCTGACCTTTCCGATCGACTACTGCTCGATCACCCGAGTGCTCTTCTCGCGCAGCGGGACCCGGACCGCGGCGACGGTGAACGAGAACAGCCACGTCTGGGAACTGTTGCCGCGCAATCTGCCGGTGGACTGAACAGCCGCCACATTCACAGCCGATTACCAGCGCGATCGCTCGTCCGTCCCAGCATCGAGTCGTTCGATGAGTGACCATGGGCCCCCGCACGACGGCCCGTGTTCCGAGTGAAAGGTAATCCGTTGCTCTCCAAGAGTTCTTCGCGCCGCAGGCTGATCGCCCGCATCGCCGTCGCCGGCGCCGTCGCCGCCGCCCCCGTGGCAGCCGTCGCCGTTCCCGCCTTCGCCGACACCCCCTCCGCCGCACCCGTCGACTGGCACGACCACGACCACGACCACGACGGGTGGCGTCATCACCACGATCACGACCACGGGCCCTGGCAGCCGGGGCCGGGCGGCTTCCTGCCCGGCGGGCCCGGCGGCTTCCTCCCCGGACCGCCTCCCACCGGCTCGTTCGGCTGATCGACCGCGACGGCATACGAGGGCCGCTCCTTTTCAGGAGCGGCCCTCGTTGCTGTGTGGGGAGGCGGATTCAGCGAGCCGTGACCGGGATCCGCGGTGCCGTGACCGGTCGCTTCAAAGTTCATTCACAGTTCGCAGACATCGCCGACCCAGCCGGGAGCGTTTCGATGTACTCGTGAGCCGCCGGGCCGACCGGCCCGAAACCGAGAGCGCGGCTCCATATTTCGCAGACGAAAGGCCGAAACCTTGCAGACCACCGCGAAGCCGAAGAACCGCACCCGCCGCCTCGTGACCCGCGTCGCCGTCGCCGGCGCGCTCGTCGTCGTTCCCCTGTCCGCGCTCGCCGTGCCGGCCTTCGCCGACACGCCCGCCAATGCCCCCAGCGCGGTCGCCATCGACCGTGACAACCACCCCGGCGACCGCGATCACGACGGCGACCACCGCGGGCCCGACGGCGACCATCGTGGCGACAACCGCGGGGATCGGGACCGCGGACCGGAGAACCAGCCGGCTCCCGCGCCGCAGCTGCCCCAGCTCCCGCCGACCGGTTCCGCCGGCTGATCCCGGAAACGGTGCAGGCCACCCCGCTCGATGCGAGGTGGCCTGCACGGGTGGATTACCGGCTCATGCCATTCCGGCGATCCAGTTGTGCATCCAGGTGATCGCGGTCTGACCGCCGCCCACCGAGTAGCTCCCGTAGGAGGTGTGGGTGCCGGACTGGTAGAAGTGCTCGAGCTGTTCCACCCGCTGCTGGTTGGCGTCGTCGGTGAGCTGCGACTGCAGAGCCCCGACACCGCCGTGCGCCATCAGATCGCCGATGATCGAACCCGCCTCGAGCTGGTAGCGCCACAGGTTGGCCGCGCTCGCACCGGAGGCCTGCGCCAGGAAGCCGGCGAAGCGGGTGACGTAGTCGGTGTCCTCGGTGGAGCAGTACAGATCACCGGCCGCGCAGATGGTGCGCACCCGGTCGCTGAGGAAGCCGAATCCACCCACGCGCGGACCACCGGCGCCGGCGCCGCCGACGACCGGGCCGACCTGGACGTCGGTGGGCGAACGGCGCGGATCGGAGATCAGGCCGACACCCGAAACGCGGTCCGGCGGAACCACGCCCAGGCCGGTGCCGATCTCGGCCGCCAGATCGCCCGCGGCATCCGCACCCTGGCTGTAGCCGACGATCGCGTAATGCGTACCGGCGCAGCGGGCCGCCATCCCCTGGATGAGGCCGCGCGCGTTGTCGGTCGCTTCCTTCTTGGAGGCGCCGTAGACATCGCCCTCCCACGGGAAGGCGGTCGCGGCGTAGCTGACGTAGTCGACGTCCGTCGAACTCGGCAGGCCGCGGGTCACACCGGACAGCATGCCGGGGCCAACCATGTGATCGGGCTTGTGGTCACCGGTTTCCCAGGTACCCGGAATCGCGACGACATACAGGCTCGGGCATCCGGGATCCGCACTCGCGGAACCGCTTCCGATCGCGGTACCCGACACTGCCATACCAGCCAGTACCGCGACTGCCGCCCCGGCGGCCGCGACAACCTTCTTCAACCGCATGCTGCTCCAGTTCAAGCCAGCCCTCGCCGGGGCTCCTCATATGTATTCGCCGCTGATGATGCCGCCGCCACATTGCCGCGCGGTAAATTCCCGGCGAAGCAAAAACCGCCCACCTCCGTGACGCGCGGCAGCGAGAGGATCTCGCGACAACGAGTCCGGACACGGACCAAGAGCATTTACGACATACCGGTGCTCAGGATAACGGCGGCATCGAGGAACTGCCATCCGAGCTCGAAATCCCGTCCGATTTCCGATGTTTGAGACTCGGGTACACGTTTCCGCACTACAGCGCGAAAAAGCAGGCGTCCACGGGCTCGAAAGCCCGTGGACGCCTCTGAATTTCAGTGGTCAGCGCTGGGGGACCGCCGTCGGAGCGATCGGCGCCGGTAGCGCGGTCTCGCCCTCGAGGTGCTTGTCCACCGCCGACGCGGCGGCCCGGCCCTCGGCGATGGCCCACACGATCAGCGACTGCCCACGCCCCATATCGCCGGCGACGAAGACGCCGGGAACGGTGGTCTGGAAGTCCTTACCGCGCTTGACGTTGCCGCGCTGGTCGTAGCCCACGCCGAGCTCCTCGAGCAGACCCGGCTTCTGCGGGCCGACGAAGCCCATCGCCAGCAGGACCAGATCGGCCTCCAGCGTGAAGTCGGTGCCCTCGACCTTCTCGAAGCGGCCGTTGACGTTGCGGACCTCGTGCGCCTGCAGTCCGGTCACCTTGCCGTCTTCGCCGATGAACCGCTCGGTGTTCACCGAGAAGACGCGCTCGCCGCCCTCTTCGTGCGCCGAGGAGACCCGGAACATCAGCGGGTAGGTCGGCCACGGGGTCGACTCGGCCCGCTCGGCCGGCGGCTTCGGCATGATCTCGAACTGGTGGATGCTGGCCGCACCCTGCCGGTGCGAGGTGCCCAGGCAGTCGGCGCCGGTGTCACCGCCACCGATGATGACGACCTTCTTGCCCTTGGCGTGAATCCGCGGCAGGCCCTCCTCGTCGGCGACCGGATCGCCGAGCTGAACGCGGTTGGCCAGCGGCAGGAATTCCATCGCCTGGTGGATGCCGTCCAGATCGCGACCCGGAATCGGCAGATCCCGCGCGATGGTGGAACCACCGGCGAGCACCACCGCGTCGAACTGCTCGCGCAGCTGTTCGGCGGTGATGTCGACACCGACGTTCACGCCCGCCTTGAAGATGGTGCCCTCGGCCTCCATCTGCGCCAGGCGGCGGTCGATGAAGCGCTTCTCCATCTTGAATTCCGGAATGCCGTAGCGCAGCAGACCGCCGATGCGGTCGTCGCGCTCGAACACCGTGACGGTGTGACCGGCGCGGGTCAGCTGCTGGGCCGCGGCCAGACCGGCCGGACCCGAACCCACGACCGCGATCTTCTTACCGGTCAGGCGAGTCGGATAGACCGGCTGCACCCAGCCCTCGTCGAAGGCGTTCTCGATGAGCTCGACCTCGACCTGCTTGATGGTGACCGGATCCTGGTTGATGCCGAGCACACACGACGCCTCACACGGCGCCGGGCACAACCGCCCGGTGAACTCCGGGAAGTTGTTGGTCGCGTGCAGACGGTCGATACCCTCGCGCCAGCGATCCCGGTACACCAGGTCGTTCCACTCGGGAATCAGGTTCCCCAGCGGGCAGCCGTTGTGGCAGAACGGGATACCGCAGTCCATGCAGCGGCTGGCCTGGGTCTGCAGGGTCTGGTGGGAGTAGCTCTCCTCGTAGACCTCTTTCCAGTCCATCAGTCGCAGCGGAACCGGACGGCGGGTGGGCAGCTCCCGCTTGGTGTGCTTCAGAAATCCCTGTGGATCACCCACGTGCGGCCTCCATGATCGCCTCGTCGACATCCCGACCGGCCTTCTCAGCCTCGGAGATAGCGAGCAATACCTTCTTGTAGTCGCGAGGCATAACCTTCACGAAGTGGTTCACCTGCTGCGACCAATCGCTCAGGATGCGTTCGGCCACCGCCGAACCCGTCGCATCGCGATGGCTCGCGACCACGTCGCGCAGCCAGGTGAAGTCCTCGCCCTCGAGCTGTTCGATATCCACCAGCTCGGTGTTGAGGTTGGCTTCGAACGTGCCGTTCGGGTTGTAGATGTAGGCGATACCGCCCGACATACCGGCACCGAAGTTCCGGCCGGTCTCGCCGAGGATCACCACTCGGCCACCGGTCATGTACTCGCAGCCGTGGTCGCCCACGCCCTCGACCACCGCGGTGGCGCCCGAGTTGCGCACGCAGAACCGCTCGCCGACCACACCGCGGATGAACGCCTCGCCGCTGGTGGCGCCGAACAGGATCACGTTGCCCGCGATGATGTTCTCTTCGGCGACGAAGGACTCCGGCGCGTTCAGCGACGGCCGCACCACCAGGTGCCCGCCCGAGAGGCCCTTGCCCACATAGTCGTTGGCATCACCGAACACCCGCAGGGTGATACCGGCCGGGACGAACGCGCCGAAGCTGTTGCCCGCCGAACCGGTGAAGGTGATGTCGATGGTGTCGTCGGGCAGGCCGGCGCCACCGTAGAGCTTGGTCACCTCGTGGCCGAGCATGGTGCCGACCGTGCGATTCACGTTCGTGATCTTGGTCTCGAACTTGACCGGCTTGCCGCGCTCGAGCGCATCCGCAGCCTGGGCGATGAGCTGGTTGTCCAGCGCCTTGTCCAGGCCGTGGTCCTGAGTCTTGGTGTTGCGGCGGTCCTGGTACATGAACGCCGTCTCGACATCGTCGAGGATCGGCGACAGATCCAGCTTGCTCGCCTTCCAGTGCTCCTTGGCCTTGGTGGTGTCGAGCAGGTCGACCCGGCCGATGGCCTCGTCGAGCGTGCGCAGCCCCAGCGAGGCCAGCAGCTCCCGCACCTCTTCGGCGATGAACATGAAGAAGTTCTCGACGAATTCGGGCTTACCGGTGAAGCGCTGACGCAGTACCGGGTTCTGGGTCGCGACGCCCACCGGGCAGGTGTCGAGATGGCAGACGCGCATCATGACGCAGCCGGAGACCACCAGCGGAGCGGTCGCGAAACCGTACTCCTCGGCACCGAGCAGCGCGCCGATCAGCACGTCGCGGCCGGTCTTCATCTGGCCGTCGACCTGCACCACGAT
Organism: Nocardia sp. MDA0666; assembly: GCF_003023875.1. Lineage (NCBI taxonomy): Bacteria > Bacillati > Actinomycetota > Actinomycetes > Mycobacteriales > Nocardiaceae > Nocardia > Nocardia sp. MDA0666. The sequence goes on along the minus strand of NZ_PYHT01000027.1, from coordinate 20,832 downwards.
ACGGTCGCGCAGACCGTTGAGCAGCAGCGTCTGCTGGGTCTCGGCCAGGCCGAGCTCCCAGGGGCCGCCCGCGTGCTTCAGCGAGGTCAGCGGCGAGGCGCCGGTACCACCGTCGTGGCCGGAGATCAGCACGACGTCGGCGTGCGCCTTGGAGACGCCGGCCGCGACCGTTCCCACACCCGGCTCCGCGACAAGTTTCACGTGAATCCGAGCCTGCGGATTCGCGTTCTTCAGGTCGTGGATCAGCTGGGCCAGATCCTCGATCGAGTAGATGTCGTGGTGCGGCGGCGGCGAGATCAGGCCGACACCCGGCGTCGAGTGCCGCACCTCGGCGACCCACGGGTACACCTTGTGCGCGGGCAGCTGACCGCCCTCACCGGGCTTGGCGCCCTGGGCCATCTTGATCTGGATATCGGTGCAGTTGGTCAGGTAGTGCGCGGTCACACCGAAGCGGCCCGAGGCCACCTGCTTGATCGCACTGCGCCGCCAGTCGCCGCTGTCCTCCGGCTCGAAGCGGGCCGGCGACTCGCCGCCCTCACCCGAGTTGGAGCGGCCGCCGAGACGGTTCATCGCGATGGCGAGGGTCTCGTGCGCCTCCGCCGAGATCGAGCCGTAGCTCATCGCGCCGGTGGAGAAGCGCTTCACGATCTCACTCGCCGGCTCGACTTCCTCGATCGGAATCGCGTGCCGGCCCTCGGTCTTGAACTTGAACAGGCCGCGCAGCGAGGCCAGGCGCTCGGACTGGTCGTCGACCAGCTTGGTGTACTCCTTGAAGATCGAGTACTGACCCGAGCGGGTCGCGTGCTGCAGCTTGAACACCGTGTCCGGGTTGAACAAATGAAACTCACCCTCGCGCCGCCACTGGTATTCACCGCCGATCTCGAGTTCGCGGTGCGCGCGCTCGGTGCGGTTCTCCAGGAAGGCGACCCGGTGGCGGGCGGCGACCTCGGCGGCGATGTCGTCGAGACCGATGCCGTCCAGCGGCGAGGTCAGGCCGGTGAAGTACTGGTCGCACAGTTCCTGCGACAGGCCCACGACCTGGAACAGCTGCGCGCCGCGGTAGGAGGCGATGGTGGAGATGCCCATCTTGGACATCACCTTCAGCACGCCCTTGCCGGCCGCCTTGTTGTAGTTCTTGACGGCCGCGGCGTAGTCGGCCGCCTTGTCGCCGGTGCTGCCCGGCATCTCCAGCGCACCGCGCTCGAGCATGTCCTCGATCGACTCGAAGGCCATGTAGGGGTTGATCGCGGCCGCGCCGAAGCCGACCAGCATCGCCATGTGGTGCACCTCGCGGGCGTCACCGGCCTCGACGACCAGGCCGACCTTTGTGCGGGTCCGCTCGCGCACCAGGTGGTGGTGCACCGAGGCGGTGAGCAGCAGCGACGGAATCGGCGCCAGCTTCTCGTTGGATTCGCGGTCGGACAGCACGATGATCCGCGCGCCGCCGTCGATGGCGGCCGACACCTGGGCGTTGATCGCCTCGAGCGCCTTGCGCAGGCCCTTGCCGCCCTTCTTCACCGAGTAGAGCCCGCGCACGACCACCGAACGCAGCTCGGGCCGCGAACCGTCGTCGTTGATGTGGACGAGCTTGGCCAGTTCGTCGTTGTCGAGAATCGGCTGGGTCAGCGTGATGTGACGACAGGACTCCGGTCCCGGATGCAGCAGGTCGGCCTCGGGACCGATGGTGCTGCGCAGGCTGGTGACGACCTCCTCGCGGATGGCGTCCAGCGGCGGGTTGGTGACCTGCGCGAACAGCTGCGCGAAGTAGTCGAACAGCAGGCGGGGACGCGAGGACAGCACCGCGATCGGCGTATCGGTGCCCATCGAACCCAGCGCCTCACCGCCGGTCTTGGCCATCGGCGAGATCAGCAGGCTCAGTTCCTCGGTGGAGTATCCGAAGATCTGCTGGCGGATGAGCACGCGGTCGTGCGACATGTGCTCGTGCGGACGGTCGGGCAGCTCGGCCAGCTTGATGATGCCCTCGTCGAGCCACTCCTGGTACGGCTGCTCGGCGGCCAGCTGCGACTTGATCTCGTCGTCGCTGATGATGCGGCCCTGCGAGGTGTCGACCAGGAACATGCGGCCGGGCTGCAGACGGGCCTTGCGGACCACCTTCGACGGCTCGATGTCGAGCACGCCGACCTCGGACGCCATGACGACCAGGCCGTCCTCGGTGACCCAGATGCGCGACGGGCGCAGACCGTTGCGGTCCAGCACCGCGCCGACGACGGTGCCGTCGGTGAAGCACACCGAGGCCGGGCCGTCCCACGGCTCCATCAGCATGGAGTGGTAGCGGTAGAAGGCGCGCTGCGCCGGGTCCATCGACTCGTGCCGCTCCCAGGCCTCCGGGATCATCATCAGCACGGCGTGCGGCAGGCTGCGGCCACCGAGGTGCAGCAGTTCCAGCACCTCGTCGAAGCGCGCGGTGTCGGAGGCGCCCGGAGTGCAGACCGGGAAGATCTTCTCCAGCCGGTTGTTGCCCTCGCTGTCGGTGCCGAAGATCTCGGAGTTCAGCAGCGCCTCGCGGGCGCGCATCCAGTTCTCGTTACCGGTGACGGTGTTGATCTCACCGTTGTGCGCGACGCGGCGGAAGGGGTGGGCCAGCGGCCAGGACGGGAAAGTGTTGGTCGAGAAGCGCGAGTGCACAATGCCCAGCGCCGATTCGACCCGGTCGTCCTGCAGATCCAGGTAGAACGCCCGCAGCTGCGGGGTGGTGAACATGCCCTTGTAGACGAAGGTCTGACCGGACAGGCTCGGGAAGTAGACGGTCTCGCGGCCGACGGCACCCTCGCCGGCGCCCTGCTTGCCGAGTTCGTGCTCGACCCGCTTGCGCACGACGTAGGCACGCCGCTCCAGATCCATGCCGCTGAGCTGCTCGGCGGCGTCGGCGGGCGAGGCGATGAACAGCTGCCGGAACGTCGGCATGGCGTCGCGCGACAGCGCACCCAGGGAGGACTCGTCGATCGGAACCTCGCGCCAGCCCAGAACGGCCAGGCCCTCTTCCTTGACGATCTTCTCGACCCGGTAGCAGGCGCGGGCGGCCTCGCGGCGGGCCTGCGGCAGGAATGCGATACCGGTGGCGTAGGAACCTTCCGGCGGCAACTCGAACGCGGCACCGCTCTCGGCCAGCGCGGCCCGGAAGAACGCATCCGGGAGCTGGATCAGGATGCCCGCACCGTCACCGGAGTTGGGTTCTGCACCCGCAGCACCACGGTGCTCCAGGTTCAGCAGTGCCGTAATAGCCTTGTCGACGATGTCGCGGCTACGACGGCCATGCATGTCGACGACGAACGCGACACCGCAGGAGTCGTGCTCGTTCGCCGGGTCATAGAGCCCGATCGGTCCAGGTGACCTGTGGCCAGGAAGTTGCGTCATGCCTCTGCCTTCAAGAAATAGGCGCCTTCAACGAAGAGGCCTTCGATTTCGATGCCTTCTTTCCGATGGCCCTCGTCGAAACGCCTCCGCCTAGACTGCGTCCGGACGTTGCGGCGACCAGCGGCGCTGATGGTCATCCCGTGCAGTCAAACTCTCCAGTTGTCCACCCGCTTCGGTTTCGTAGTCGGGTGCTCGGTGGTAGCGGAACTCTGAGGAGTTCCTTACCCACCGCGCCGTGCTCGCCCGCTAGGCTGATGCTTGCGGCTCGTGGCCGAGTGCGGGCGACGAGTCGGACATTTCACGTCCGACACTTAGAGCAAACGATAAGTCAGGACCGGAGCCCAACCAACTTAGGTTGTGCTAAATACTCCGTCTACCTGGGCATCTTCATCGGTCCTCCACTACCTGCGCGTTCTCCAGTGTAAAGCAGCCGGCGCGGATCGCTGAGTCGCGTTCGCCACTGCCGTCGATAGCGCCTGGGCATCGCCCGCGAGCTGGGAGCCCAGTCCTGCGCAACGCTCTCACCTGCGTCGAAACAGATTTCCCCGTACGCCGCGGCGGCAAACCGGGGTGTAAGGCGGCTAACTCTCCGGACACCCGGAGGAGACATTCCGGATACCGGAGCGACAAGCCACGCCAATGTGCGGACCGTACGGCATCGTTTGCGAATGTGGAGTTCAGCACATTCTGGGCAAACCAAGATCGAGAATGGCTGTGGTTTATTTCACATACGTTGCGGGACAAAGCGTTACGGTCGCCCGGACCAGCGCCGCGCCGTGCAGTGCGTCCACCCGGCCCGAGGTAAGAACGGGGAAGACGGCGGCCGCGAGCTGCTGCGCACAATCCGGCGCGTCCAGCACGGTGCGATGCGCCGCCAGCCGACTCAGGATTTCGCCGTTCACCTGGTCGATCACGGGCCGCACGGCGGCCAGATCCGACGCATCCGATGCGGGCGCGGCAGCCGGATCGAACCGCCACCGGGAGAGTAGTCCGTACTGCACGGTCTTGTTGGCTTCGATCTGGCCGGTGAACACCTGCCGCACCCAGTCCTGCGGCAGCCCCGATCGGGTGCCGGCGGCGGCCATCGCGTCGTAGACCTGCGCCTCGCGCACCGGGTCGTCCACCACGGGAGCCTGTCCGGTCCGCTGCGAGGTGGTCCATTTCGCGCTGGCGACGGCGTCGGCGGTGTTCAGGCGGCGCAGCACCAGCTCCACCAAAGGACTCAATACCGACCGGCCTTCCTCCGTGGGAGCCGCCTGCGCCTGCGGAAGTACGTGTTCCGCGGTCATCGGCGCCACGATCGCGAATGCCGAGGTGAGAAGCACGGCGGCCGCGACGAGGCGAGCGCGGCGGCGCGGGCGGTGACCATCGCATCGCGACCGTTCGGCGTGGGCGTCGACCGCCACCGCGGAGTCGCCGGTCTCACCCGCATATGCTCCCCCGCTCCCATGAGCACCGACTTCCGGAGTCGCTCGCACGTTCCGCCCTCCTGTCACGGCCGCACCCTCGTGTGGATCGGTGCCGCCTACCCGAGAGTAGGGTTTCGCTCCCCGGCCGTCTGTGAGGCTTACCACATCGATGCCACCGCACTCGGTGGTTCCCCGGTCGGCCTGTCACTCTGAACCTGATTGCGCGCGGCCGGGGCGCTCGGCGGATTACCCGCTCCGCCCGCGCGCGGGGGCACACCACCGCCCGGACCACGATGCAACGACCGTTTCGCCCGTGGCGACAACGATTGGGACCCAGAGGATGTGAATCCGTTGACCGATCCCCGCGTCTTCGATCAATCCGCCACCGGACGTCCGGCGTCCGAAGCCCCGGCCTCCGAAAGCCCGGCCTCCGAACCCTCGGCGACCGAAACCCCGGCGGCCGGCTCCCGCACGACCGCACCGCGACCCATGTCCCGGCGGTCGCCGATCGGCGCGCTGACCTGGCTCGGCGGCGCCGAAGCCGGCCGCGGCGATCGGCACGAGGCGTCGGCCTACGCCGTCACCGGTGGGGTGGTGCTGCTGTTCGCGGTGCTGTCCGGGATCGTCGTCGCGGCAGCGGGTGCGGCGGCGCACTGGCCCGCCGCGGTCGTGGCGATCGTCGCGCTGCCCGCCACACTGCTGGTCGGCGCGATATCGCGAGCCCTGGCCACCGCGCCACTGTCGGACCGGGCCGGCCGCGGCCGGGCCGAGCGGTTCGGGCGGGTCGTGGTCGCGGTGATCACCGGTGTGCTGGTGGCCGAGCTGGCGAGCACGGTGATTCTCGCCGGATCCGTCGACCGCACGCTCGACGATCGGTCCCGCCGCGACGCCGAATCCGCCGCGACCGTGGTCACCGCGCGCACCGAACTCGACCGGGCGACGGCCGAACGCGCCGAACTCACGCAGACCATCGCCCAGGCGCAGGCCGATATGGATCAGGCCCTGGTCGTCGCCCGCTGCGAATACAACCCGACGCCGCAGTGCCCGCAGACCAAGATCACCGGGGTGCCCGGCCGGGGCCCCGAATCACAGACCGCCAACGCGATGCTCGACGACGCCCGCGGGCGGTTCAACACCGCCCAGGCGCGCATCCAGCCCTCGGACGCGGAGATCGCCACCCGACAGAGTGCCCTGGAGCAGGCCCGTACCGCTGCCTTCCACACCGGGGACCGTGGTCTGGGCGCGCGCTGGCTGGCCATGAACGACTACACCACCGGGCATATCGGCGCACTGCTGTTGCGCCTGCTCACGATCGCGATCGCGGTGGTACTGGCACTGCTGCCGCTGATACTGCGGTCCTGGCGTGGCGAATCGTCGTTCGACCGCGCCGTGGCCGCGCGGGCCGAAGCCGACCGCGCCGCGCGGGCCGCCGACACCGCGGTCGCGGTCCAGCACGCCGAACACCGGGTGGCCGCCGCACAACTGGCATTGCACGCCGATACCGCGATCGATCGCGAACGCCAGCGCAAACGGGTGATAGCCGCGATCGGCAACCTGGAAATCGGCATCACCGAACCGCAGCGCCGGGCGGTGGCCGAATTCGAAGCGCTGGCCGCCCTTCCCCCGGGGGCGCAGACCGCCCCGAACGCATTGCCCGCCGCCGAATCCACGGCCCGAACCGACCCCCTACAGGAGGCGACCGTGACCGCACGGAATCTGCCCGCACAGCTGCCCTCGACCGGCCTGGCGCCGAATTCGCCCGCCGCGGTGCCCGCCCCGCGCGAGGATGCGAAAAAGGGTGGTGGACTGGAACTCCCGGTGATCGGCACGGTGCCGTTCACCGATACCGCGGCGCGCTGGATCCGGCCGCTGGTGCCCGGATTCGTCACCTCCGCACTCGACCGGACCATAGACACCGCGACCGCACCGCTGCGCACCGTCCGTCAGGTCTTCGAAGAGGCGGAGGAGATCACCTTCACTCTCAAACGCACCCGCAAGGTGACGGTGAACTCCGAGGATTCGCACGATCCGGCGGTGGGCTACGCACATCCGGCCCAGGCGCTGCCGAATGCGCCGTACGGCCAGGTCACCGCGTCGTACCCGTACGACGCCTACCAGCACGACCCGCGTTACGCCGCCTACCGGCACGACCCGCGCTATGCGCGCTACGCGGCGCTCCCGTACCGGGATCCCGCGGCCCACCCCGGCCTGCCGGAATCCGGCCCGTACGGCGAATTGCCCGCCGCCGACGCGACCGAACTCGGCTACCGCGCCCCGCGCGAACTGCCGCCCGGCTCCGGCCGCGACTGACCGAGGGCTGCGACCGGACGCGCCCGGAGCCACGGCCGGTGGCGGCACGGTGCGTCGTCGCGTGGGTGTGGCCGACCGGGTCGCGTCGGCTCGTGGGCGGCCCCGGCCGCGTGGCCGCTCGGATAACCGTCACGCGTCCGGGTCCGTGGATAGACTCGGCCCGTGTTTCCAGCCGTGACCGGTCGAGAGGGGCGATCGTCCGCCCACCGCGTGGTGCCGCCGCGCGGTGCCGACGACCGCGACTCCGGAGGCGGCGGTGGAGACGACGCCGAACGAATTCCGGTGCGACCGCTGTCGTGGCGCGAGCTGGCCGATCTGCCCTTCGCGGTGTTGCAGCATCGGATTCGGCTGATCGCCGGGCTGGCGGGTGCGGGATCAGCCGCGGCCCTGGGGGTCGTGGCCGGGATCACCGCACTGGTGTCGTTCGCGACCGACGGCTCGAGCGCCGGAACCGCCTGGGCGGCAATTCTTTCCACAGCCTGCTGTGCATGGGTGCTGCGGCTGTGGACAGTCGGCGTCACCGTGCCGATCGGGCTCGCCGTCGTCGACGACCAGCCGATCACCGCGCGCACCGCCGCCGGGCGCCTGTTTCCGGTCTCGGGCCGGCTGCTGCTGAATCAGGTGATTTCCACATCGATCGGCTTCGGCATCCTGTTGCTCGGCACGCCGCTGATCGTCACCCTGATTCCGGCGGTGATCTGGCTGGCGCGGGTGCGCGGGACGAGGTGGCCGATCGCGCCCGTCCTGTTCACCGAATCGATTTCGTACCAGGCGGCGGTCCGACGAGCGAAACTCCTCGCCACCGGCCGCGTGATGCCGTTGGCCGGTCTGTGGCTCTATCTGCGCGCAGTGCTGCTGGTGCTGGCGGCGCCGGTCGCGGGACTCCTGGGCTTCCTCTCCGATATCTCCGGCACCCATCGCTGGGCGGTCGTCATCCTGCTGTCCGGTGCGGTGCTGCTGATTTCGGCGTTCGCCGCGGCGGTGGACGCCGCGACCGCGGTGGTGGTCCATATCGACCGGCGCTGCGGCCGCGAAGGTTTCGACATCCGGATACCGAGCGGGCAGGCGGCACGGTGACCGACGACGACGCCCGGCCGGATCGGCCCTCGGCGCCTCCTCCACCGGCACTCGGCCCGGCCGCCCAGCACCGCGCCGCGGCCGAATCCGCCGCGGGGCACCACGATTTCGATACCGCACTGCGCGAACGTTTCCGCGCCGTCGTGCGCGGTCTCGAACAGGGTGGGGTGCTCGAGGTCCGGCGTTCGCGCACCGCGCGCGAAACCGCGTCGGCCGCAGCGCATGCCCTCCCCGGCGCCTCCGCCGAATTCGACGGCGCGGCACACAGTTTCGACGAGATCGTCTACGGCGGGCGCACCGCCACCCCGGACGAATATCAGCGCCTCACCTCGGCCGACCGGTATTCGCTGGCGCCGCCGCCACCGCCGGACCCGATCGAACAGCGGCGCTCGGCACGCACGCGCCGTGGCCGTCGTCAGCTGCCGCCACTGCCACAGTTGTTGCGCGACAAGCGTTTCTGGGCTGTCGTGGTGGGTGCGCTCGTCGTCGCGCTGGTGGTGTATCTGCTGTTCCGGCTCGCCGCCGCACCGACGGCCCCACCGCAGCCGCCGCAGCCGCACTCACCGCCACCGCCCGATCATCCGGATGTCCGACCACCCGATGTGGGCGGGGGCAACGATTCGATCTTCCAGCGCCTGCCGCCCTGGCTGGCCTACGGCGGATTGCAGGCGCTGATCTTCGCCGCGGTCGTGGTCTGGTGGCGCGCCCGCCGCCGCGGTGCCGTGGTGGGCGAACCCCGACCGGTGCAGGTGGCGGCCGGTGAGCTGCTCGCCGGTCAGGCCGCGCTCTACCGCAGAACCAAGGATCGCGACCATGTCGCGGCGAAATTGCGCGCGGCCACCCTGCGGCGCATCCGCGCCCGCGTGGACCTGCGCGCCGATGCCGCGCCGGAACGAGTGAGCGCGGTGATCGGAGCCCGGATCGGCGTCGATCCCGGCCGCGTCGCCGCGGCCTTCTACGGGCCCGTCGCCGACGATGCGGCACTGGAATACGTGGCGGCACAACTGGACTGGATCGAATCGGAAACAGGATGACGGAGACCGGATGACAACGGCGCAGACCAACCACACCCCCACCGCCGACCAGGCGCTCCGGGCGCTCGGCGAGGTGCGTGCCGAGATCGGCAAGGCCGTCGTCGGCAACGACCACGCGGTGCTGTACCTGGTACTCGCGCTGCTGTGCCGGGGCCACGTGCTGTTGGAAGGTGTTCCGGGCGTGGCGAAGACGCTGCTGGTGCGATCGCTGGCCGCGGCGCTGGAACTCGAGCACACCCGGGTGCAGTTCACTCCGGACCTGATGCCGGGCGATGTCACCGGCTCCCAGATCTATGATCCACATTCGGCCGAATTCACCTTCCGCCGCGGCCCGGTCTTCACCAACCTGCTGCTCGCCGACGAGATCAACCGCACACCGCCGAAAACCCAATCGGCACTGCTGGAGTCGATGGAGGAGCGGCAGGTGTCGGTGGCCGGCGTGCCGCAGCCGCTGCCCGATCCGTTCGTGGTGATCGCGACCCAGAATCCGATCGAACAGGAGGGCACCTACCCGCTGCCGGAGGCGCAGCTGGACCGGTTCCTGTTCAAGGTGGACATCCAGTTGCCCGGCCGGGACGACGAATTCCGGATTCTGCAGCGCCACGCCGCCGGCTTCGATCCGCGCGATCTGGGCGCGGCGGGTGTGCGGCCGGTCGCGGGGGCGGCGCATATCGCGGCGGCGCGGGCCGCCGTCGCACAGGTGACGGTCAATCCGGAGGTGCTGGCCTACATCGTCGATCTGTGCCGCGCCACCCGCACCTCCCCCGCGGTTCAGCACGGCGCGTCACCGCGCGGGGCGACCGCGGTGCTGGCCTCGGCTCGGGCCCTGGCCTGGCTGAACGGGCGCGCCTTCGTGACACCCGACGACGTCAAAACCGTTGCGGTGACCGTCCTGCGGCATCGTCTGCAGCTGCGTCCCGAGGCCGAACTGGACGGCGTGACCGGTGACGGCGTGATGTCCTCGCTGCTGGCCGCGGTCCCGGTTCCGGTGTAGCGCGATGATCGTCACGGGTCGGCTCGCCGTCTGCGCGGCCGTGGCGGCGGTGGTCGTGGGTGTCGCACTGCCGTCCTGGGCCGGAGTCGTGGTGCTGACGGGTGTGCTGGCTCTGCTGGTCGCCGTCGACGTGATCGCCTGTCGCACCGACGCTCTCGAACTGTCCCGGGTGCCGCTCACCACCGTCCGCGTCGGCCGCACCGCCACGGTCGAGCTCACCGTCCTGAACCGCGGCCCGGGCGTGGTGCGGGCACTGCTGTGGGACGACTGGCCGCCCAGTGCGCAGGCACCGGCCGAGACCCACCGGTTGCGTCTGCCGCCGAACACCACCACTCGGCTGGCCACCACCGTCCGCCCGGCTCGCCGCGGCGATCGGATCGCGGGGCCGGTCACGGTTCGGCTGGTCGGACCGCTCGGCCTGGCGGGGCGGCAGTTCCGCCGCACCGTTCCCGCCACGGTTCGTGCACTGCCGCCGTTCCGGACCGAACGGATCCTCGCTGCCAAGGTGAAACGGCTGCAGCATCTGGACGGCCGATCGGTCGCCAACCTGCGCGGCCCGGGCTCGGAATTCGATTCCTTCCGCGAATACGTGGCCGGTGACGATGTGCGTTCCATCGACTGGCGAGCCACGGCCCGCGCGACCGATGTGCTGGTCCGCACCTGGCGGCCCGAACGCAATCGCCACGTGCTGATGTTGATGGACACCGGCCGGATCAGCGCCGCCCGGCTCGGCGAGCAGACCCGGTTGGACACCGCCATCGAGGCCGCGCTGCTGCTGGGCGGATTGGCGGCCGCGGCCGGGGACACCGTCGATCTGCTGGCCTTCGATCGCGAGATCCGCGCCGAGGTGCGGGGCGCGCGCGGAAAAGCCGTGCAGCCCAAGCTGATGCACGCCCTCTCGGGCGTCGTGCCCGCACTGCTGGATGCCGACACCCCGGCGATGGTCCGCACCGCGGTTCGCCACACCCGGCGGCGCAGCCTGGTGGTCTGGTTCACCAGCCTCGACGGGGCGATGGTCGAGGAGAATCTGCTGCCGGTGCTCCCGGTGCTGAGCAGTCGGCACCGGGTGCTGCTGGTGTCGGTCACCGATCCGGAGATCGCCGTGACCGCGACCCGTCGCGATTCCGCCGCCGAGGTCTATGCCGCCGCGGCCGCCGAACATCTGCTCACCGAACGCGCGATCGTGCGAGAAACCTTGCAGCGACAGGGAATCGACGTGGTGGCCGCGGCGCCGGATCGCGTACCGGAGGCGCTGGCCGACGAGTACCTGGAACTGAAACGGTCGGGAGCGCTCTGAGCGTTCACGCTCCCGGCCGTACCGCCGGGGCGTACGGCTGCGCGGGGGCCGCCCACTGCTGGGGCATCGGCCAGAAGGGCAGGCGCGGTGGCGGCAGAATCCGGCGTTGCCGCTCTCCGATCACCGCGCCGAGAATCTGCAGCGGCGGATATCCGGCCGGTGGCGCCACCCGCAGTTGCTCGCAGACCGCGACCACCAGCGCCGCACCGAGTTCCGCTTGGACCTGCGGGGTGAGGTGCGGGAAGCGGGTCAGATACCGGCGCACCGGCAGTGCGAGATCCTCGGTGAGCCCGGACAGATCCAGCCGTCCCACCCAGTCGACCAGCCACGGCGGCGCGACGGCCAAGGCAGGCATGGGAATTCGCGCCCGATCCGACACCACGACGGTGCCGGCCAGGATGTCACCGACGCGCCGCGCCCGCGGCGAACACAGCGAGGTGACCACCGCGACCAGACCGAACCCGCCGAGATTCCAGAAATCGACGAGCGCGCCGGCGAGGCCGCGGGTCAGCGCGTGCCGGAAATCGACGGGGCCGCCGTCGCCGCGCACCACACGCAGGCCCAGTGCCATTTTTCCGACGGTCCGCCCGCACATCAGGGTTTCGCTGACGACCGGATATCCGACGAGGACGGTCACCATGGTCATCAGCACGGCCACATCGACCCACGCGCCGTCGGGTTCGAATCGGAACAGCACGCCGACGACGGCCGATAACAAGAGGAGGGCGAGAACGAGCTGCAACACCAGATCGATCGCGAAGGCCGCGGCGCGGGTGGGGATGCGCGCGATCGGCAACTGCAGGGAGACGGCCTCCCCCGTGGTGAAATCGGCCATGATCGCTCCAGTATCCCGAATCGGGCGCGTGCGAACTAGCCTTCGGGGGGGCAGGTCGGCACGAACACAGGAGAATTGCCGCGATACCCTGCGAAGCTCATTGCGGCGATTCGACCGGGTGCGGGTGTCCCGCATGAACACAGGAGGAGCCGATGGACGTCGATGCCTACTCGTTCGCGCAGCGGCGGCATTGGGATCGGCTCGACCGGCTGACCGCGCAGCGGCGCCTCAGCGGCGCCGAGGTCGACGAATTCGTGGCCCTGTATCGCCGCACCTCCCAGCAGCTGGCGCGACTGCAATCGCATTCACCGGATCCGGAGTTGATCAACGGTCTGAGCGCGGTCCTGGCGCGAGCGCGGGGGCGGCTGCTGGGCGCGCGGACCGACACCTGGTCGCAGATCGGCTATTTCTTCACCCACCGGTTTCCCGCCGCGGTGTATCGAGCGTGGTCGTGGTGGGCCGGGGTGGCGGCCGCGTTCCTGGCCGTCTCGGCCGGAATCGGCATCTGGGTGTCCGGTTCCGATTCGGCGCGAAGGACTTTGGGGCTGCCGTCGGACGCGGCATCGCTGACCGCCCCCGGCGGTCGCTTCGAGTCCTACTACTCCGAACATCCGCACGACGCCTTCGCCGCACAGGTGTGGACCAACAACGCCTGGGTGTCGGCGATCGCGTTGTTCACCGGCATCCTGATTCTCCCGGCCGCCTATCTGCTGTTCATGAACGCGCTGAACGTGGGGGTGTCCGCCGGGCTGATGGCGGATGCCGGGCGGCTCGACTCGTTCTTCGGTTTCCTGCTGCCACACGGCATGCTCGAACTCACGGCCGTTTTCATCGCCGGCGGTGCGGGGCTGAAGCTGGGGTGGACGCTGATCGATCCGGGGCGGTCGTCGCGGGCCGAGGCGCTGGCCCGGCAGGGCCGGGCGACGGCCACGATCGCACTCGGTCTGGTGGCGGTCCTGCTGGTGTCGGGCCTGATCGAGGGATTCGTCACGCCCGCCGGCTGGCCTGCGCCGGTGCGCATCGGTATCGGGCTGGTTGCCGAGCTCGGATTTCTGACCTACGTCTTCGGCCCCGGACGCCGTGCGGCGCAGGAAAGTGTGGCGTTGCGGTCCGCGGCGGCCGCGGACGAGCGCATATCGAGCTAACGCCGACCGGGTTCTGCTGAGGCTGAGAAAATCCCTTGCGAGAGGGCGGGGATTCGAAGGATCATCGGAGTGCCGATTTGAGATCCACTGGCCGCAGCGAGTCCAGCTCAGCTGCGGCCAGCGTTACCGTCGACTCTACACAATCGTTACCCCTACGCAACCTCCTGCGCACTCCGTCTGCCCGGCCGTAACCGAGCCGAAACCCGCAGCCGGGCAGCACTTCCGGAGACCGGGCGCAAATACCTGGCGGGCGGTCGGAAATAGTGGTGCACCCCATACCGCAACGCTCGAGTAGCCGGGATTTTTCTGCCCATTCGGCGGTTGGCCCCGCCGCCGGATACGCGGTCCGCGATCATTTCCCGGCGCGTCGCCTGTCGCTTACCTGTTCGACATCACCGCAGGTCAGAACGTCAACCGAAGGCGCTGTGGCGCCATCCGGAAGGGCGACACGACCAAGAAACAAACTTCAAGTTTGTTACCGCTGGAGATTCCAAGTCGGCCGTCAGGTAATTCTCAGATAGTTGCGGATGCGCTTCCATTGAATTGTGCAGTTATTTCGACAGCGAACTCGAACAACAATTCTTCGCCAGTAATACTGGAAACGAATAACGACCGGTCAGCCGCCGAGAATGCGGCGAAGATCACACTGCCGCGCGCGTCCTCGTCCGAACCTGCCCGAATCCGGCCAGCCGGGCCGCAATACTGAGACCATGACCGCCGAACAGCAACCCTCCCCGGTCGTCACGCAGGCCGCGGAGCGGTTCGAAATCAGCGTGGACGATCGGCTCGCCGGCTTCACCGAATACCTCGACCACGACGGGCAGCGGATCTTCTACCACACCGAAATCGACTCCGACTTCGCCGGACGCGGCCTGGCCGGCGCCCTGGTCTCGCAGGCACTGGACCGTACCCGCGAGGCCGGTCTGCGCATCGTGCCGATCTGCCCGTTCGTGGCGGGCTACATCCAGAAGCACGAGGAATTCGCCGACATCACCGACGCTGTCACGCAGGACGCCGTCGACTACGTGCGCACCCAGCGAGGCCGCTGACGAACGGCGCCCCGGGAGGACGACACCTTCAGAGAACTCCGCCCGCGACCGAAGTGTCCCACGCCCCGGGCAGATTACGACTCGACACCTCGGCGATATCGCGCAGGCGCGAGAGCGGAGTTCCCAAGCGACTCAATTGAATGAGACCCTGCGCCGTCATCACCACCGCGGCGCTGTAGGCGGCCAGGGTCGCCGGATCGAGTTCGGCGCCGGATTCCTCGGCGGCGCGGCGTAACCGCTCGGCGACACTCTGTTCCATCGCGGCGGTGGTCCGATTCCCGATGCCGATCACCTCGGGCAGGCGCGAGCCGAGCTGGGCGATGCTGTTGAGCATCAGGCAGCCGCGCCGATCGGGCTGTGCGACGCAGTCGTCGATGATCGCCTCGAACAACGCGCGCACGGCCGCGCGCGCCGAACCGGGAGCCGAGGTCACCACCTCGCGAACCAGGCGAGCGCGGCCCTCGCAGTAGCGTTCGAAGGCCGCGAGGAACAGGCCGCGTTTGCTGCGATAGGCGGCGTAGATGCTGCCGTTGCCGATGCCGCTCGCGCGCGAGACGTCCTCGACCGACGTCTGTTCGAAACCCTGCGACCAGAACAGTTCGGTGGCGGCGTCGAGCAACGCCGATTCGTCGAACTGCCGTGGCCTCCCCATGGCGCCCACCGTATCAATCGCACTGCGACCCCGGCCACAAAGCTTGTTCTGGAGGCGTTACTCCAGAATGATGGCGGGATGGCCCTCGAACTCGCCCAACTACCGCGCCGGCGGGTAGGAATTCTGGTCTTCGACGGCGTCAAGATGCTCGACTTCACCGGCCCCGCGGAAGTTTTCGTCGAGGCCAACCAGGCCTGCCCGGGATACGAGGTCGTACTGGTGTCGGCGGACGGCGGCAGTGTGCAGACCTCGATCGGCGCCCGGATCGAATGCGCGGTCGCGGCGGCCGACGCGGGCGTCTTCGACACCGTGGTGATACCGGGCAGTGAGCTGCCGCCCTCTCGATTCGTCACACCCGAACTGCTCGCGGCGGCGCGGCGGCTGTCCTGGAACACGCGGCGCCTGGCATCGGTGTGCAGCGGCGCGTTCGTCCTCGCCGAACTGGGCCTGTTCGACGGGCGCCGGGCCACCACGCACTGGAAGTTCGCCGCACATCTGGCGCGCCGCTATCCCGCGATCGACGTGGCTGCCGACGACATCTACGTGCGCGACGGAAACCTCTACAGCTCGGCCGGGGTGACCGCCGGGGTCGACCTGGCACTGGCGATGGTCGAGGAGGATTTCGGCCCCGACATCGCACGCCGGATCGCCCAGTTGATGGTGGTGTACATGCACCGCGCGGGCGGGCAGTCGCAGTTCTCGGCCTCGCTGTCCGGGCCGGCGCCGCGCAGCCCGCTGGTGCGCAAGGCGGTCGATCTCATCTGCGCGGAACCCGCCTTCCCCCATACCGTCCGGACGCTGGCGGCCCATGCCAATGTCAGCCCGCGGCATCTGACCAGACTCTTCCGCGCCGAATTGGAGCGCTCCCCCGCCGAATACGTCGCCTTCATCCGCTTCGGGGTCGCCCGGGACATGCTGCATGCCGGCTGCGGAGTGACCGAGGCGGCGATGGCGGCGGGCTACGGCAGCACTGAGGCGATGCGTCGCGCGTTCATAGCCCGGCTCGGGATATCGCCCAGTAAGTATCAGCGCCGGTTCCGGACCACCGGATCCGGCGAGACACCGCTGGTGGCCGCCGTGTCTTGATCCGGTGTTTTCCCGTCCCGTAGCGAGGGACGCGTTGCCATCCCACCAGCGGAAACTGATCGGGCGCCGCGTTGTCCGCAGCCGCACACCCCGCCGAAAGGAATCACCGATGACCGGAAATCCGCTGGGCGTCTCCCTGGAGCAGGCCGCTCAGGAGCTCGTCGACGCGACCTCACAGCCGCCGTTCCTCTACCAGCTGCCGCCCGAGGAAGGCCGCAAAGCCGTTGACTCGGTGCAGGATTCGCCGATCGAGAAGCCGGCGAGGAGTGGATCACGGTCGAGGGCGGCCCGACCGGATCGGTGCGGGCCCGCATCGTCAAACCGCAAGGGGTGACCGAGACGCTGCCCGTCATCGTGTACACCCCCGGCGCCGGCTGGGTGTTCGGCGATGCGCACACCCACGACCGGCTGGTGCGCGATCTCGCCGTGGGTGTGCACGCGGCCGCGACCAGCGAAGCGGACCGCGCCCAGATCACGGCCTCCCCGCTGCGCGCCACCACCGAGCAGCTGGCCGGACTGCCCCCGGCGCTGGTGATCACCGCCGATGTCCTGCGCGACGAGGGCGAGGCCTTCGCCGCCAAACTTCGCGAGGCCGGCGTCCCCGTCGTCCAGACCCGGTACGGCGGCATCATCCACGATTTCTGATGGTCAACTCCATGCACGCCACCAACGCGGCGAAAGCGGCGGTCGCCCAAGCCATCTCGGTGCCGCGCGCGGCACTGCCCACCGCCTGACGGACACGAAAAAGAAGAGCCGCAGATCGGATTCGATCTGCGGCTCTTCCTCTGTGGGCGAAGGGGGACTTGAACCCCCACGTCCCGAAGGACACTGGCACCTGAAGCCAGCGCGTCTGCCATTCCGCCACTCGCCCGAGCGACTGGACGACAGTATCACGCGCCCGCTTCGCACACGAAATCGCCTGCTCACGACGGTTGCGGGGGAGAATTTTCGGATTATGGGAACCGTGGGTGGCCGGTCGTGAGTTACAGCGGTGGAGGATCGTGGATATCATGCAGTGACCGTGTCCGTTCGACGACACGCCCTATCGGCATGTCGTGTCGCGGGATCGTGACGCCCGGACGACACAGACCGATCAGCTGACGTAGACAGACAGCGCAGGCAACGAGGGCGGGCATCGAAGGGAGGCCGGTATGGGCATCGTCTCGCGTTTCGAGCGACGTCTGCAGGGCGCCGTCGGTGACGCCTTCGCCAGGGTCTTCGGCGGCAGCGTCGTTCCCCAGGAGGTGGAAGCGGCGCTGCAGCGCGAGGCCTCGGATCGCCTGAGCGAACTCGAGGGCGGGCATCTGCTCGCCCCGAATGTCTATGTCATCACGGTCAACCCCACGGACCTGCAGGAACTCGATGCAGACCACGAGTTGACCACCCGCGCGTTCGCCAAGCATTTACAGGACTACATCCGCGATCAGGGGTGGCAGACCTACGGTGAAGTGCACGTCGAATTCGAGGCATCCCCTACGCTGCACACCGGACAGTTCAGGACGCACGGACGGGTCGACCCGGATGCGGGCCGCCGGAACCCCCCGGCACCGCGCCGGCCGCCCGATCGACCTGGACGACCCCCACAACGACCCGCACACCCGCAACCAGGAGCTGGCCCCATGACGCAGAACTCAGGCTACGACCCCAGCCGAGAGCCCGCGGAGTCCGATCCACGCAACCGCGGGTACGCACCCCCGCCGGGGGGCCGCCCCGCGCCGCAATATCAGGACGACTACGGCCGGGGTGGTCAGTACCCCGGTGCCGGTGAATACGCCGCTCCGGAATCGCAGCCCGCCTACGGCGACTATCAGCAGGGCGGCGACTACCAGAACGGCTACGACTACCAGCAGGGCGGCGCGGGCTACCAGCAGGGTGGCGCGGCCTATGGGCAGCCGGGCTACGAGCAGGGCAGCTACGACCAGAGCAGCTACGACCAGGGCTACGGCCAGCAGGCCTACGCCGACCAGGGGTACGGCCAGCAGCAGGCGTACGAGCAGGGCGGCTACGAGCAGAGCGGCTACGACCAGGGCTACGGCCAGCAGGGCTACGCCGACCAGGGGTACGGGCAACAGCAGGGTTATCCGGAGCAGAACTACGGTCAGCAGCCGGGCTATGGCCAGACGCCCGGATACGACCAGGGCTACCAGGCTCAGGCCGGCTACGGCCAGCAGGGTTACGCCGACCCCGGCTATGCCGATCAGGGGTACGCCGACCAGGGCGGTTACGGCGCCGAGGATCAGGCGTACGGACAGCAGCCGGCCTACGGACAGCAGGGCGGCTACGCCGCGGCCCCGCAGCCGGCGCGCGGCGGGTCCGGCTATGCGGCCACCCTGCACCTCGACGACGGCAGCGGCCGCACGTACCAGCTACGCGAGGGCAGCAACATCATCGGGCGCGGCCAGGACGCCCATTTCCGGCTTCCCGACACCGGGGTGTCCCGTCGCCACATCGAGGTGCGCTGGGACGGTCAGGTCGCCATGCTCTCGGATCTCGGTTCCACCAACGGGACGCTGGTCAACGGCTCTCCCGTCCAGGATTGGCAGCTCGCCGACGGAGATGTGATCCGGGCCGGGCATTCCGAGATCCTGATCCGAATCGTCTGATCCCGTAAGCTCGCCGGTGCAGGTCACGATGGGGCGCGAAAACCGCTCGCCCGTATCGTGATCGCAACCGGTCATCGGCCCTATTATGCTGCCAACATTCGCTCGGCAGCCGGGCCGTGCTGACCAGCACGCCGGTTGGGGGACGAAACGCCACTACGGGACCGGTCGAACAGGAGGTGGAGCGCCGTGCAGGGACTGATCCTGCAGTTGACCCGTGCGGGGTTCCTCTTGTTGTTGTGGCTGTTCGTGTGGGCGGTGCTTCGCACCTTGCGCAGCGACATCTACGCGGCATCAGGCATTCGGATCCAGCCCCGACCCACCCGAGGTTCGGTGGTGCTGCCATCCTTCAGCCGTGGCCAGAAGGGCGCCAAGTATCTAGTGGTGACTCAGGGTTCACTCGCCGGCACTCGGATCACGCTCGGCACCCAACCGGTGCTCATCGGGCGTGCAGACGACTCCACGCTGGTACTGACCGACGACTACGCCTCGACCCGGCATGCACGGTTATCGCCGCGCGGCGAGGACTGGTACGTCGAAGACTTAGGATCGACCAACGGGACCTACCTCGATCGAGCGAAGGTCACCACTCCCGTCCGAGTTCCACTCGGCACCCCTGTCCGTGTCGGTAAGACTGTGATCGAGCTGCGATCGTGACTCAAGTTCTCCGCTACGCAGCGCGTAGCGACCGTGGTCTCGTCCGGGCAAACAACGAGGACTCCGTCTATGCCGGTGCACGCCTGCTGGCGCTCGCCGACGGCATGGGTGGGCACGCCGCCGGTGAGGTGGCCTCGCAGTTGATGATCGCCGCGCTGGCTCATCTCGACGACGACGAGCCCGGCGACGATCTGCTCGGCAAACTCGACCGGGCGATTCGCGAAGGCAACGCCGCGATCGCCGACCAGGTCGAAGAGGAACCCGAACTCGACGGTATGGGCACCACGCTCACCACCATCCTGTTCGCGGGCAAGAAACTCGGCCTCGCCCATATCGGTGACTCCCGGGCCTACATGCTCCGCAACGGCGAGCTCGCCCAGATCACCCGCGACGACACCTTCGTCCAGTCGCTGGTCGACGAGGGCCGGATCACCCCGGAGCAGGCCCACACCCATCCGCAGCGGTCACTGATCATGCGGGCACTCACCGGAAACGAGATCGAGCCGACGCTCATCGTCCGGGAAGCCCGCGCCGGTGACCGCTATCTGCTGTGTTCGGACGGCCTGTCCGATGTGGTGAGCGACGAGACCATCGCCAACACCCTGCGCGAGGGCAGCACCGACGAGGCGGCCGACCGGCTCATCGAACTGGCTCTGCGCAGCGGCGGTCCCGACAACGTCACCGTCGTCGTCGCCGATGTGATCGATCTCGACTACGGCCAGAGCCACCCCATCGTCGCGGGCGCCGCCTCCGGTGAGGACGAGGACACACCACCGCCCAACACCGCCGCCGGGCGTGCCGCCGCCATGCGTCCGCCGCGGGCGGCACCCCGCCGGGCCGCGGTCGCGGCGGAACCGCCCGAGCCACGGAAGAGCCACAAGGGCCGCTGGATCGCACTGGCCGTCGCGCTCGTCGTGGCCGTCGTGGTCGGACTCGTGGTGGGCTACAAGATGATTCGCAGCAACTACTACGTGGGCGCCGACAACGGCAACGTGGTGATCATGCGCGGTCTGCCCGGCTCGGTTCTCGGCTATTCGATTCAGGATGTGGACCAGCTGGTCTGCGTCGACTCGCGCAACAAGGTCACCCTCATGCGACCGGGCGCCGGCTTCCCGAGCGGGTGTAAGCAGCTGGCGGTGGCCGATCTGCAGCAGACCGGCCGCGACAAGGTCAACAACGGCTTGCTGCCGCCCGGTGGATTCGATTCCACGCGTGGGCAACTGGAGAAGCTGGCCGCCACCGACCTGCTGCCCGTCTGCGCGAAGCCGGCCCCGCCGGTCGCTCCGCCGCCCGCCGAGCTGTCTCTTATACA
>NZ_PYHT01000026.1:0-87044 GCF_003023875.1 Nocardia sp. MDA0666 | reverse complement strand
GGTTTGGGGCGGGCGCGACGACGAGTGACATCGGCGATCAACCGGCGGGTGACCGTCGGCGCCAGCAGCGCCTGCCCCTCGGCCACGACGCGCACCGCGCGGACCAGTTCGTCGGCGGGTGCGTCCTTGAGCAGGAATCCACTGGCGCCCAGGCCCAATGCCTCGTACACATAATCGTCGATATCGAAGGTGGTCAGCATCAGCACCCGCACCGGCGGATCGAATCCGGCGGCCAGAATGGCGCGCGCCGCCTCGAGCCCGTTCATCTCGGGCATGCGCACATCCATCAGCACCACATCGGGTCGCAGCCGCTTGGCCTCGGCCACCGCGATCGCGCCGTTGGCGGCGTCGCCGATGACGCTGATATCGGGCTGGGCGGCCAGCAGCGCGCCGAACCCCTGCCGGACCATCGCCTGATCGTCGGCGATCAATACGGTGATGGGCATACCCGCCTCAGAGGAATCTGATGATCGACAGCAGCCCCGCCACCAAGCAGTAGACCGCGAACGGCAGCAGCGTGCGGGACTTGAAGAACCGCTCCAGGAATCGCACCGCGAACCACGCCGCGAGTCCGGCGACGATCGCGCCGACCAGCGCCTGACCGTGAATTCCCGCGGCCTCCGGACCGGCCAGTTCCGGCAGTTTCAGCACACCCGCGGCCAGGATCACCGGGGTGGCGAGCAGGAAGGCGAATTTCGCGGTGTCCTCATGGTCGAGTCCGCGCAGCAGACCGCCGACCATCGTCAGGCCGGAGCGGCTGAATCCGGCCAGCAGCGCACCGGATTGGGCCAGGCCGATGCCGAGCGCGTCCTTGACCGACAGCGCTGCCAGCCGCTCGTCGGAGGGGACCTCGAGATCCTCCTGGAGTGCCACACCGCGCGCCTGAGCGTCGGCGCGGGCTTCGTCCGCGGCGAAGCGGCGACCGTATTCGGCCAGCGACGGTGCGTTGCGCCGCCGCAGGCCCTCGCCGACGATCAGCACGACACCGTTGAGGGTGAGGAAGATGCTCGCGTAGATCGGCGTCGCGAACATCGTGCGCAGCGGATGTTCCAGCAGCAGCCCGAGCACACCCACGGGGATGGTCGCCAGCACGATCAGCCAGGCCAGCCGCTGCGACGAGGTCTCGATGCGCCGGGTGCGCAGCGTGGTCACGAAGCCGACGATGATGTCGCGCCAATCCCGCCAGTAATAGCCCAGCAGCGCGATCGCGGTCGCCACGTGCAAGGCGACCACGAAGGCCAGGTACGGGGTGCCGTTGTCGGAGTCGCCCTCGGTGACCAGTTTCTCCCAGCTGCCGCCCAGCCAGGCCGGCACCAGCACGGAATGGCCCAGGCTGGAGATGGGGAACAATTCGGTGACGCCCTGCAGCGCGCCGATCACGATGGCTTGGAAATAGGTGAGCATCGCCGCTTAGTCTTACACGACGGCCGGCTCAGTTCCGCGCGCCCGGCAGGGCGGTCGCGGTGGCTGCCTCGACGGTTCCTTCCTCGACGTGGATCGGTAACCGCGCATACACCTGGAAGCCACCTTCGGAGCGCGGGCCGGCGGCCAGCATGCCGCCGATGGATTCCGCCCGGGCCCGCATACCGGAGATGCCGCTGCCGTCCGAACTTCCCGCCGGCGCCCCGCCCGTCCCGGCGTCGTTGGCCACCAGAACCTCCACCGCCTGCGCGGCCACCGTCACGGTCACGGTGACCGCCGCCCCCGGCGCATGCCGGGAGACGTTCGACAGCGACTCCTGCACGATCCGGTACAGCGCGAGCCCGACCGTATCGGGAACCGCGGCCAGCGGACCGTCGATGGTCCAGTCGATGTGCACACCCGCGCGGCGCACACCGTCCAACATCGACAGCACGTCGGCGGCTACCGGCTGCGGGGCGTGTTCGGGCAGCTGACCGTCGCTGCGCAGGACGCCGAGCATGCTGCGGATCTCGTTGAGCGCCTCCCGGGCGGACGCCCCGATGGAGTCGAATTCCGCGCGGGCCGCCTCGGAGACGTCCGGCACCCGGTAGGGCGCGGTCTGTGCCTGCACCACGACCATCGACATGTGGTGGGCGACCACATCGTGCAGATCGCGCGCGATGCGGGCCTTCTCCTCGAGGATCGCGCGGCGGGCCCGTTCCAGTTCGTTCTGCTCCTCCTGACGCACCAGCGCCTGCCGCGACAGCACCAGCCAGCGCACCAGCAGACCGAATCCGACCAGCCCGGTCATCGCCAGCGGCCAGCCGAACCCCGCCTCCGCGAACGAGCTGGTTCCGGCCATGGTCGTCGCGAACAGCAGTGACGACGCGATCCAGGCGATCAGCACGATCTGCATCGGCGCCCGCACCGCCACCGCGAACAGCAACGCGAACAACACCAGGATGTGGACGACCTGGAACGGCAGATCGTTGCCCGGCTGATGCGGGATGGCCAGCGCGATCAGCAAGGCCGCACCGGCGGAGATGGCCCAGCCGAGAGCCGGATTGACGCGGATCAGCACCAGCGGGAATACGGCCAGCGCGGCGATGAACGGCTGTGCGCCGGCCGGCACCTGATGGGTGAGGTGCAGGGTGGGCCAGCCGACCGCGAACAGCGTTCCCACGACCACCACCGTCGCCATGTCGAACCACAGCCGCGCCCGGCCCGGAGTTCGCGCCGCCGCCCGCGCCTGCCGCGCCACTCGTATCGCCCGTGTCATGGTGACGAGCCTAGGAAGTCGCCGGCGATCCGTCCTCACCCCCGGGTTCGACATCCCACCCCCTACCCCGGTATGACACCGCTGCCCGCGCGCACCCCGGTAGCGGTACCGAAATCGATCCGCAGCGGGAGGTGTGCGCCGGTTCCCGATTCCTACCTTCGACCGCCATGAGCAATATTGCGGATGCGGGTGGGTCGCCGCGCGGGGACAGCGGGATCACGGTGGTCGATGCCGGGCCGGGCCGCGAGGCCGATCGGGCGGGGCACGGGCACGACGGTAAGCCGTCGCCCGCCATGACGGATCTGACCCGGACGCGCGAGTGCGGCGAAACGCATTGGCGGCGTGGTAATTTGCGGGCGCTCCTGGCATTCGTCACCGTTGTCGCGGCGCTGATCGCGATACTCGTGTCGTTGTCGCCGGGGGCGGGAGCGGCCGAGGCCGGGCCCGCACCGGAGAGCACGGCCGCTGGGGATGCGGTGCGGGCACTGACCGGTGACCGGCCGGAGCTGGCGGTGATACCCGCGGATTTCGCTGCGACACAGGGGTATCGGCCGGTACAGCTGGCCGGTATGCCGGTCGACCCGTCCGGCGAGTGCTCCTCACCGATTCCGCTGCCCGCCGAATTCGACACCGCCTGCAAGGCCCACGACCTCGGCTACGACCTGCTCCGCTACGCCGAAGTCCGCGGCCGTCCCCTCGGTCCGTGGGCGCGCCGGGCCATCGACAACGCCCTCGAAACCCGCATGTTCGCCGCCTGCGAGACGCGCGGCGATCTGCTCGCCCACGCCCGCTGCGCCACGATGGCGACGATCGCCACCGCGGCGGTGGATCTGAACTCCCGCCGCCAGAACTACGCCGCGCCGATGCCCGAATACCTGTTCGGCCGGCAGCTTTCCGGAACGGAACTCGGACCGCAGATGGTCCACCTCCTCGCCCGGCTCGCCATGGTGCTGCTGATGGTGGCGGCGTTGTTCGCCATCGTCCGCCGCACCATCCGGCCGCGCCGGGGAGGACAACGTACAGCGCCACCGGCGACTCGGTGGTCGCCGTGGTCGGATTCTCGTGGCGCATCGGCCGGGCGCATGTGGAACCGGCGCTCGGGTGGGAGTACCGGCAATCGCGACGGGCGCGTTTTCCCCGCACGCATCGGTGCAGCGGCATCACGGACCGCACGAGGGGCGCGCGAATGGTTGTCGCGCAACGCTGTTCAGCTACGCAGCGTTACCGTGCGGGGTATCGACGGGATCGGTTTGTTGCTCGGCACTCCGGCGACAGCGCCGGCAGGAGGCGACACCAGCGGATGGGCACCGGAGCGGGTGCGGCCGGTCGTTAGTGCGCTGGAACTTTCACCGATGCGGCGTCCGGCTGCGCGACGAGAGATTTCGCGAACCCAACCGGCGAGCGACCGACGAAGGACAGCGACGCCGGGCACTGGCACTGGCACTGGCACTGGCACGAACGGTAATGACCGATCGACGCCGAAGCACTCACACCATCCCGCCGGTTCGACTGGCGCGCAGGACACCTCGTCGTCGGTCGGTATCCCGGACGCCACCGTCCGAACATGTTTCGCACCACCGTCGCCCGGCGAGGCGACCTCCACGACACCGTCTTCCCACTCGTTCGAGCGGGCGCGGCATGCACTCGGCACAGCGATCCGCCGCCTCGTCATGTTGGGCACGCCTCGGACCGGAACCCTGGTGGCCTCGGCGGCGGGGATTTCCGCCTCGCTCGCGCCGGGGCTACTTCCGCGCACCTCGGTCGCGCAGGCGTTGCTCACCGCCTTGCTGGTACTCATCGCGCTGGGTGTGGCGGGACTCGGTCGGAAGGTGTTGGGGCACTGGGCGTTCGACATGGAGGCGCGGACGAGGCGGTTCCGGAGTGCGATCGTGATCGCATGCTGTGCCGCGGCCGGTGCCGCGCTCACCCATGCCTGGTACTGGCAGAACCGGCTGCGGGCGGCGATGGAGTTTCCGCCGGTCGGTGTGCGGTACTGGCTGCATTGGGCGATCGGCGTCGTCGCGGTGGTCGTTCCGATCGTGCTCATCTTGCGCGGATTGCGCTGGGCGGCACGGTATGTGGGACGCCTGCGGGCGGCGGCACTGGTCACTGCCACCGTCCTGGCCTGCCAGTTCGCCCTGCTTCCGGCCGTCGTGAATTGGCAGCGGTCGGCATTCGCCTCGGCCGACGCCGCCATGGACCCGACGGTGGTGCGGCCGGTCTCCTACACCCGCTCGGGCAGTCCGGAATCGGCGGTGAGCTGGGCCTCCCTCGGAGCGGAGGGGCGCAAATTCGTCGCCGAACGCGGCCGATCGGTCCGCGTCTACATCGGCATGGATTCCGCACCGGATCTCGATTCCCGTGTCGCCCTGGCTATTCGGGAGATCGAACGGTCCGGCGGATTCGAGCGTCGGCACCTCGTGGTGATGGTGCCTACCGGATCGGGGTGGCTCGACGCCGGCGCCGCCCGCGGCCTGGACGAGCGGTTCGACGGCGACGCGACGCTGGTCGGCATGCAGTATTCCCAGGCGCCCAGCTGGGCGACCTTCTTGTTCGCCCGGGCCGACGCCGAGCGCTCGGCGCGAGCCCTGTTCACCGGAATCGAACGACACCTGTCCGGCCTGCCCCATCCGCCGAAGCTCTACGTCTACGGCCAGAGCCTGGGCGCGACCGCGGGCAGCGCCATCTTCGCCGACGATCGCGACGAAAGCGCCCGAGTGTGCGCCGCACTGTGGGCGGGCCCACCGGCCTCGGCGGTGCACCGTGGCGGCGCGACCGTCCTCGCCAACTCCTCCGATCCGGTGGTGCAGTGGTCACCGCGATTGCTCTGGCGCGCACCCGATCTCACCGGGACCCGCCACGACGCACCACACCCGATGTGGCTGCCGGGACTGAGCTGGGTGCAGACCACCGCCGATTTGCTCTCCGCCCTCGCCCCGGGCCCCGGCCACGGCCACCGCTACGGATCGGATCAGGGCACCGCGCTCGGGAGCTGCTGACGTCGATGCCGCGGCCGGGGCGGTCACGGCATCGGCTCCCACCCAGCCGACCACCGTGCCCGCCCGGCCCCCGCCGTGTGCTATACCGGTTCTCGCAGGTCAGAACTGTAAATCGGTGGAAGGACAGCATGGACAAGCCCACGAATCTGGTGGAATTCGAGACCATGCTGCTCGGCCGCTACACCATTCATCCGCGCTATCGCCGCGACGGCACCCGCCTCGATCGCAGCGCCTACCTGCTACTCAGCCGGCTCGCCATCGAGGGCCCGATGTCGATCGGTCAGCTCAGCGAGGCGTTCGGCCTCGACGCCTCCACGCTGAACCGGCAGACCGCGGCACTGCTGCGCGCCGGACATGTCGAGCGGATCCCCGATCCCGAGGGCGGAATGGCCCGCAAGTTCCGCATCACACCGGCCGGCGAGGAGAATCTCGACGCCGAACGCAACGCCAACATCGAAGGCCTGGGCCGCGTTCTGGAGGGCTGGTCCCCCGACGACGTCGCGCGCTTCGCCGACTATCTGCAGCGCTTCAACACCGATATCGAGCGGCTCGACGGCCGCCCGTGGCCGCGGCCGTAACCGGCCGATCGGCGCGGCGGCGTGACCTCCTCGGTACGCCGCCGCACCCGGGCGAGAACGCCCCCGCCGATCGGCTGCGCTCAGGCGATCGGACCGCGCGCGGCCTCGTAGGCGGCGCCCACCCGGTAGAGCCGGTCGTCGGCCAGCGCCGGCGCCATGATCTGCAGGCCCACCGGCAGGCCGTCGTCGGCGGACAGTCCCGACG
This sequence comes from Nocardia sp. MDA0666, assembly GCF_003023875.1. Classification (NCBI taxonomy): domain Bacteria; kingdom Bacillati; phylum Actinomycetota; class Actinomycetes; order Mycobacteriales; family Nocardiaceae; genus Nocardia; species Nocardia sp. MDA0666. The sequence continues at coordinate 80,582 of NZ_PYHT01000026.1, read as the reverse complement.
GCACCGACATCGCGCAGTGCCCGGCCAGGTTGGTCGGGAGCGTGCACAGGTCCGACAGGTACATCGCCAGCGGATCGTTCACCTTCTCCCCCAGCTTCCACGGCGTGAACGGGCTGGTCGGCGAGACCAGCACATCGACGCTCTCGTAGGCCTTGTCGAAGTCCTGCGCGATCAGGGTGCGCACCTTCAGCGCCTGACCGTAGTAGGCGTCGTAGTAACCGGCCGAGAGCGCGTAGGTGCCGATCATGATGCGGCGCTTGACTTCCGGGCCGAATCCCGCCTCGCGGGTCAGCGACATGACCTGCTCCGCGGAGTGGCTGCCGTCGTCGCCGACGCGCAGGCCGTACCGCATCGCGTCGAACCGAGCCAGGTTGGACGACACCTCACTCGGCAGGATCAGGTAGTAGGACGCCAGCGCGTATTCGAAGTGCGGGCACGACACCTCGACCACCTCGGCGCCCAGATCCTTCAGCTGCGCCACCGCCGCGTCGAAGGAGGCGAGCACACCCGGCTGGTAGCTGTCGGAATGCAGTTCCTTGACCACGCCGACCCTCATCCCGGCGAGATCGCCGCGCGCACCCGCGCGAGCGGCCTCCACGAGCGCCGGCACCGGCACATCGCGCGAGGTCGAGTCCTTCGGGTCGTAACCGGCGATCACCTCGTGCAGCAATGCGGTGTCGAGCACGGTGCGACCGCACGGGCCACCCTGGTCCAGCGACGACGCGCAGGCGACCAGGCCGTAGCGGGACACAGTGCCGTAGGTCGGCTTGGTACCGACGGTCGCGGTGACCGCGGCGGGCTGACGGATGGAACCGCCGGTGTCGGTGCCGATCGCCAGCGGCGCCTGATAGGAGGCCAGGGCCGCCGCGGAACCGCCGCCGGAACCGCCGGGGATCCGGCTGGTGTCCCACGGGTTGCGGGTCGGGCCGTAGGCGGAGTTCTCGGTGGACGAACCCATCGCGAACTCGTCCATATTCGTCTTGCCCAGGATCGGGATGCCGGCGGCGCGCAGCTTGGCCGTCACGGTCGCGTCGTAGGGCGATACCCAGCCCTCGAGAATCTTCGACGCGCAGGTGGTCGGCATATCCGTGGTGGTGAAAACGTCCTTGAGCGCCAACGGAACTCCCGCCAGCGGCGAGGCCACGGTGCCCGCGGCGATCGCGGCGTCGACCTCGGCGGCGGTCACCAGCGCCTGCTCACCGGCCACATGCAGGAAGGCGTTCAGTTCACCGTCGACCTCGGCGATGCGCTGCAGATGCGCCTCGGTGACCTGCACCGAGGACACCTCGCGGCCGTGGATCTTCTCCGCCAGCTCGGCCGCGGACAGTTTCGTCAGATCGCCGCTCATTACTCGCCTTCTCCCAGGATCTGCGGAACCATGAACCGCTGCTCGTCGACCGCGGGGGCGCCGGACAGCGCCTCGTCCGGGCTGAGCCCGGGGACGACCACATCCGGGCGGGTGACGTTGGCGGTCGGGTTCGGCGACGCGGTGGCCGGTACGTCGGCGGCGACCTCGGTGATGACCTGCACGTGACTCAGGATCGAATCCAGCTGACCGGCATACAGATCGAGCTCTTCGTCGGTGAGGGCGAGCCGGGACAACCGGGCGAGGTGTGCGACCTCGTCGCGGGAGATGGCGGACACCGCGAATCCCCTTTCGGCAGGTTGGTGCGTGTCGATGGCGCAGGGCGCTGCGCATGGGACAGCCTAATGGGTGCGCGTTGTAGCCATCCGGTCACGGTCGGGCTGCGCTGTTCGTTCCGGTGCTCGCCGGAAACAAGGTTGACATCACAACGTCATCGGAACGGCACTGGCACGGCACCGGGTGTTCGGCCGACAATGTATGTGGCGTGCCTCACTGCCCCGGCTTCGAATCGTTTGCTGGAAGCAGTGGGTGTAAGTATTGCGAGACTCGGGTATACGTCCGAAAGTCTCGGTCGCACAGGAAAGGAAGGCAAGCACGTGTCATATCTGCTTCGCGTGCAGCTTCCGGATCGCCCAGGAAGTCTCGGTTCACTCGCAGTAGCGCTGGGCTCCGTCGGTGCCGACATCCTCTCGCTGGATGTCGTCGAACGCGGCGCAGGATATGCGATCGACGATCTGGTGGTGGAAGTTCCGTCGGGTGCACTACCCGACACGTTGATCACCGCGGCCGAATCGCTCGCCGATGTGCGGGTCGATTCGCTGCGTCCCTATTCCGGCATTCTCGACACCCATCGCGAACTGGAGCTGATCGACCAGGTCGCCACCGCGCGCGACGACCGGCTGCAGGTGCTGGTCGACGGCGTCCCGCGCGTCCTGCAGGTCGGATGGAGCACCGTGATGGATCCGGGGCCGCACGGTGGCGGCCAGCGTCTGGTCGGCAGCGCCAGCGCACCCGAGACGCAGGCCGGCAGTGTGCCGTGGATGCCGCTCGAGAAGCCGACGGCCCTCGATCCCGAGGCCGACTGGGTCCCGCAGATCTGGCGGGACATGGACACCAAACTGGCGGCCGCCCCGCTCGGCAACACCGGTAAGGCGCTGCTGCTCGGCCGTCCCGGCGGGCCGGATTTCCGTCCGTCCGAGGTCGCACGGCTGGGTTATCTGGCGGGCATCGTCGCCACCGTACTGAGCTGAACCGGTTGCGGCGCAGCGCCTTCGGCGAACAGGAGCTGTGGGTGGCGGCTCCTGCTCGCCTCACGACGTCTACGCCTACGCGCCAGGCGCGAGTCCCAGCCGCATCACGGTGAGCGGCAGCCCGGCGTCGGTGTGCCAATCCCGTTCCGGCACATGGACGAAGCCCATCCGCTGGTAGATGCGCCGGGCGTCGGCCATCCCGGGCATCGTGGTCAATACGACGGCGGCGAAGTTCTCCGCCCGGGCCGTTTCGACGACGGTGCGGACCAGGGCGGTGCCGACGCCGGCGCCGCGGGCGCGCTTGGCGACGGCGAGCATGCGGAACTCCAGCTCACCGGTCCGGGCGATATCCGCGTACGGGGTGCCGGGCCGCGCGATGGTCAACGAACCGAGCAGGTCTCCGTCGCGCTCGGCGACGAGGACCTCGGCTTCGCGCGCTCTGGTCTCGGTATCGGAAAGTTCGGCCACATAGGGACTTTCGGAATGCACGTGCCCCTCGCCGACATAGGTGTCGACCGTCAACTGTGCGATTGCCGCGAAATCGTCCGGGCGGGCGCGGCGAATCCGCACCCGCGTGTCCCACTGATCCATGCTCAGTCCGATTCGTCCTCGGTATCCGACTCCGGCCGCACCGCATCGGGCCCCTCCGCCAGCAGCGTGCGGAACCCGTCCTCGTCGAGAATGGGCACGCCGAGTTCCTCCGCCTTGGCCGCCTTGGACCCCGGGGCGTCACCGATCACCACGAAAGCCGTTTTCTTCGAGACGGATCCGGCGGCCTTGCCGCCGCGCACCAGGATCGCTTCCTTGGCCTCGTCGCGGGAGAACCCTTGCAGGGAGCCGGTGACCACGATCGACAATCCCTCCAGGTTGCGTTCGATGGATGTGTCGCGCTCGTCCTCCATCCGCACCCCGGCCGCACGCCACTTCTCGACGATGGTGCGGTGCCAGTCGACGGTGAACCATTCCTTCACCGCGGCCGCGATGGTCGGGCCGACGCCGTCGACGGCCGCCAGCGCCTCGGCCGACGCCTCCTCGATCGCCGCCATACTGCCCAGCTCGGCAGCCAGGGCGCGCGCCGCGGTCGGCCCGACGTGGCGGATGGACAAGGCCACCAGCACCCGCCACAACGGACGGTCCTTGGCGGCGTCGAGATTCTGCAGCAGGCGTTTGCCGTTGGCCGAGAGCGTGCCGCTCTTGTTGACGAAAAGCGTTGTGCCGAGCAGTTTCTCCTCGTTCAGGTCGAACAGATCGCCCTCGTCCGAGATCGCGCCCGACTTCAGCAGGTCGATCGCCGCCTCGTAGCCCAGCGCCTCGATATCGAAGGCGCCGCGCCCGGCCATGTGGAATACCCGCTCCCGCAGCTGCGCGGGGCAGTGCCGCTGGTTCGGGCAGCGGATATCGGCATCGCCCTCCTTCTCGGGAGCGAGCTCGGTGCCGCATTCCGGGCAGTGGGTGGGCATGACGAAGCGTCGTTCACTGCCGTCGCGCACGTCGACCACCGGGCCGAGCACCTCGGGAATCACATCGCCGGCCTTGCGGATGGTGACGGTATCGCCGATCAGCACACCCTTGCGCTCGACCTCCGAGGCGTTGTGCAGCGTGGCCATCGCGACCGTGGAACCGGCGACGGTCACCGGTTCCATCACCGCGAACGGCGTGACCCGGCCGGTGCGGCCGACGTTGACCTGGATGTCGCGCAGGCGGGTGGTGGCCTCCTCGGGCGGGTACTTGTAGGCGATGGCCCAGCGCGGGGCGCGCGAGGTGCTGCCGAGGCGGCGTTGCAGGGTGAACTCGTCGACCTTGATCACCTGGCCGTCGATTTCGTGCTCGATGTCGTGGCGGTGCTCGCCCCAGTAGCGGATGCGCTCGACCACCGCGTCGGCACCCTGCACACGCACGGTGTGCGCCGAGACGGGCAGCCCCCAGGCCGCCAGCGCCTGATACGCCTCGTACTGGGAGGACGGGCTGAATCCGACCATCCGGCCGAAGCCGTGGCAGATCATGCGCAGCCGGCGCCGGGAGGTGACCGCCGGATCCTTCTGTCGCAGCGATCCGGCGGCGGTGTTGCGCGGATTCGCGTACGGCGGCTTGCCCTCGGCGACGATCGCCGCGTTCAGATTCTCGAAGTCCTCGAGCCGGAAGTACACCTCACCACGAACCTCGAGCAGTTCCGGAATCGGGAATTCCGTTGTGGGCGTGAGCTGTTCGGGGATGTCTTCGATCGTGCGCGCGTTGAGGGTGACGTCCTCACCGGTGCGGCCGTCGCCACGGGTGGCGCCGCGCACCATCCGGCCCTTCTCGTAGACGAGGTTCAGCGCCACACCGTCGATCTTCACCTCGCACACGAAGTGCGTATCGGCGCCGGTTTCGGCGACCACCCGGCCGATCCAGGTGCGCATCTCGTCCTCGTCGAACACGTTGTCCAGCGAGAGCATGCGCTCGAGATGGTCGACCGCGGTGAATTCGGTGGCGAAGCCGCCGCCGACCAGCTGCGTCGGCGAATCGGGCGTGCGCAGGTCCGGATGCGCCTCCTCCAGCGCCAGCAGCCGCTGTAACAGCGCGTCGAACTCGCCGTCGGAGATGATCGGCGCATCGCGCACGTAGTACCGGAACTGGTGTTCGCGCACCTGCTCGGCCAGCTGCTGCCATTCGGTGCGCTCGTCGGCCGTGGCCGCCTCAGCGGCGTCGGCCGCCTCGGCGGCACGTGCGTCCTCGATCCCGGTTTCGCTCACCTCTGGCACATTAGCCCAGCCCACCGACATGCTCGTGGACCGTTCAGGCACGTCGGAATCAGGCGTTCACGGCGGCCCGGACGTCGTCCGGCCAGGACGGGGGCGCCGATTCGAAGGTGCGATCCGCGTTCGCGAGCACCGCCCGGCCCATCGCGTAGTTACCGGTGCCGCCGATGATCGCACCGAGACCGGCGGGCAGCGCCCGGCCGAACAGCAATGCCCCGCGCTTGGCGATGAAGCCGACGATGAATTTGCGCGCCATCGGGTTGTCGATCGAGCGGACCACAGGGAGTTTGTCCGCCACCGCCGAGGCCCAGTCCTTGGCCGACTGCCCGGCGCCCTTCCCGAGCAGCTGCGCCCCACCCTCGCCCAGGACCACCGCGGCCACGAGCGCCCGGCGCTGCTGCTGCGACATCGCGCGCATCCCGTGCAACTCGCCCACCGAGACCGCGTAGAACGCCGAGGCCTCCATGAAGAAGACCGATTCCACGCCGCTGGCCGCCAGCCCGATGATCGTGCCCACGCCGGGCACCGCGGCCGACAGACCCGCGAGTGTGCCGCTGACGGTCACCGCCCCCAGATAGCGCCACCGCAGGCCCGCCTCGATGTCCTCCGGCGTGCGCTCCGGATGCTTGCGCCGCAACCGGTCGACGTACTTGGCCGCCAGCGGCTCCTGCACCCCCGTCCCCGCCCGCACGAAGGTCTCCACCGACTTCTGCACTACCCGCTCGAACATCCCGGAGGGCCCCTTTCGTCGACACCGGCGACCTTACGGAGATCGCACCGATTCGCGTCCTACCGACACGAACCGGGCGAACGTCGCCGCCGGCCGCCGCACTTTTCGCACCGAAGCCGTCGCGACCGCCGGGTCCGAAAGGCACGGCATCGCGACAACTCCGCTCGGCAGTCCGATTACCCGCACGCCGGTCGTTCACTCGCCGATGTGCCGATGCCCATGTTCGGACTCTGCCCGGGCATCCCATGACCGGGCTCACCCCGGCGGCCCCGAACTCAGAGGAGTTGACTGTCCCGGCAGAGGCTCGAACCGCGCGCGGAGGGCGGCGCCCGGTGGGTGCCGGGGTCGAAGGCCCACGAATCCGCGTCCGCGACCGGCCGCCAGAACAGCAGACCGTCCCCGCCCGCGGCGACCTCGTAGACGTTGTCGCGTCCTTCGATCAGCTGGTCGCCCACGCAGTAGTCGGTGTATTCGGTTCCCGGTTGCCGGGCTCCCGGGCTGAAATGCCCGGCGGGCGCACTCGCCGCACCCGGATTGGGCACCGTGCTCGGACCGGGGGCCGCCGCCCCGGGGATCCATCGCGCCGCGCCGGCGGCGTCGATCCCGCAGCTGTAACTCCACCCGCCCGCGGTGACGATGTCTCCGCGCGGATGGGCGGTGTCGGCCCAGAGGCATTGCGCGGCAACCGGTTCGACGGCCTCGCGGGCGAGCGACCCAGCAGCGTCACCAGGGGCCGCCGCCGCGATCGCACCGGCGAGTGCGACGCCTGCCACCGCTACTCGTGCACACCGCACACCGAATGCCACATTCATGTTCTTCACTCCTCGCAGTCTTTGCCTGCAGATAGGAGCGGTGGTTACGCGCCGCCACACTCGATCCGACTCGTGGCACGTAACCGGTGGTGTGTGTAACCGCCCTGCTATCTAATTGATGGCGGCACAGTTCTCGGCAGGCACAGTCTCCGCAGACCCGATCGGCCCCTGGACCAGCCCGCACCGAGCGCGGCGACATCGGAGAGGAGGGCGGCGGCAGATGAGCGGGCATCCCGAGCCGGCGCCGCCGCCCCGCGACGACCACGCCGACTGGGAGGAGATCTTCCACGGCAATGTCGACTGGGTGTACGCGCTGATGCTCGCGAAGGTGGGCGCCGCGCCCGACGCCGAGGAGCTGACGACGGAGGTTTTCATGACAGCGCTGGAGCCATCGCCCATCGGTACACCCCTCGATGCGGAACCGTCGCAGATTCCGGTGCTGCTGCGCGATACCGCGCGCTCGGTGCTGGCCCGCTACTGGCTCTCGCGGGTGGGCCGGGAAATCACCGTGATCGACGCCGACCCGCCCGCCACCGCCTCGGCGACGCCGGCCGCGGCGGTCGGTGATCTGCTCGCCGAACTGCCGGAGCCCTATCGGCGCATCCTGGAATTGCGCTTCCTGCAGGGACTTTCGATACAGGACACTGCGGTGCGGCTCGGTGTCAGCGTTCCCGAGGCCGAGGCACGCCAGCGTCTGGCGTTGCGATCGGCCGCCCGTCCCGGATCAGGAGGCTCGCGGTGAGCAGCAAAGACGTGGAGCGCTACGTCGACGACATCCTGGCCGGCCGCAGCCCGCGCGGTTTCCGGCCCGACGATGACGACGCCGCCCAGATCCGCGCCGCGATCGCGCTGCGGTCGGCCCGGACCGGTGCGGGCAGCCCCGACGAGGAGTTCATCGCGCGGCTGCACCATCGCCTGGCCGAGGACCTCGACGAGCCCACCGGCGATCCGGGTGTGCGCACACGGCGTCCCACCCGGCGCACCGTGCTGATCGGCACCTCGGTGGCCGCCGCGGCCGCAGCGGGCGGGGTGATCGACCACACGCTGCTGAGCGGATCCGGCGAGCCGAAAGTTCCCGCCGCACAGCAGACGCTCGTACCGTCGCACGGAACCTGGCAACCGGTCCTCGCAAGTACCGAACTTCCGGACGGCGCGACCGCACCGTTCGAGCTCGGCGCGGTCAACGGCTTCCTCCGCCGCCGCGACGGGGTCGTCTACGCGCTGTCGGGAATCTGCACCCACCAGGGGTGCAAGTTGTGGCTGGACGCGGCCGCGGCGCGCCTGCGCTGCCCGTGCCATTCGACCTCCTTCGGTTTCGAGGGTGAGGTCGTGACCCACGAACTGCCCCGCACGCCGGCTCCCCTGCCGCGGCTGCAGGTTCGTGAATCGAACGGCTCGATCGAGGTGTTCGCACCGGAGAAGCCGGCGTGACGGCGTGCGCACCGAACCGCGTGTAACCACACCGCGTATCTATCCCTGACAGGCGCGTGCGTCACCGGGCTGCAGGAGGGTGGTTGGGATGGCAGGGCGATCCACGGCCGGGTCGCGGTCGCCGGAGGAGCCCGGACGACGCGAGCTGCGACTGGTACCGCAGGATCGCTATCCCAGCTGGGAAGAGGTGTACCGGGACAATGTCGGCTGGGTCTACGCGCTGATCTTCTCGAAGGTCGGCAACAAACCGGATGCGGAGGATCTCACCGCGGAGGTGTTCGTGGCCGCGCTGAAACCGCTGCGGATCACCGCGAGCGTCGCCGAGGTGCGCGCCTATCTGCGGACCACCGCCCGCACCGTGCTCGCCGGACACTGGCGAGCGCGGATGGGCCGGGAGATCACGGTCATCGACGACGATATTCCGGACGAGACCGGTTCGGCGCCAACCGATTCCGCCGAGTCCCGGGCGCCGGAGCATGTGCGCGCGGTATTGAGCGAACTGCCCGAACGCTACCGCCGGATTCTCGAACTTCGTTTCCTGCAGGGGTTGTCGGTGCGCGAATCGGCTGCCGCGCTCGCGATCAGCGTGGCCAATGCGAAGGTGCTGCAGCATCGGGCGCTGCGGGCGGCGTCGGAATTGAATATCGACCTCGGTCTGTAACCCGGTCACCTATCTGTCGGTGAAGCCCCGCACTCCGCGGGGTCCGGATGGAGGCCGATCCGATGCACCGACATCTCGTTCTGAATTCCACCGCCGCCGCGATGGCCGCCCTCGGCGTCATGACGCTGACGGCCTGCGCGACAGCTGCCGACAAAGGCACGAGCCCACCCGCTCCCACCGTCCGCTCCGACGATCCCGGCCTGGGCATGACACCGGGCGCACCCGCACCGATGCCGGACATGCCGGGAATGTCGAGTGGGCCCCGGACGCCGGCCGTCGCGGCCGGGCCGAACGCCGTCACCATCGACACTTTCGCTTTCGGCCCGCAGACCGTGAGCGTGAAGGCGGGCACCACCGTGACCTGGACCAATCGCGACGAGGAACCGCATACGGTGGTGGCCCGCGACGGCTCGTTCCACTCCCCCGGAATGGGCACGGGGGCCACATTCAGCTTCACCTTCGCCCAGCCGGGCACGTTCGCCTACTTCTGCTCGATCCATCCCTTCATGCACGCGACCGTGGTGGTGACCCCGTGACCGAACAACATCGACAGCACACCGATCCGCAGGACCCGCACGCCATGACCCGGCGGCAACTGCTCCGCCACAGCGCCTGGTTCGGCGCCGCCGTCGGACTGACCGTGGTCGGCGGCGAGGTCATCTCCCATGTGGCGGGCGCGGCCCCGGCCACATCCGAACGTCCCACCCTGCGATTCGCGCAGATCAGCGACAGCCATATCGGATTCCAGGGCACCGCCAACGCGAATGTCACCGACACCTTCACCGAGGCGATCGCTCAGGTCAACGCGCTCGGGTACACACCGGATTTCGTCATCCACACCGGGGACCTGACACATCTGGCCACGCCCGCGCAATTCGATCAGGTCCGCCAGATGATGTCCGGATTGTCCACGCCGCACATCTTCACCGTGCCCGGCGAACACGATTCGACCGACGACGGCGGACAGCGATACCGCGACGTGTTCGGACAGGGCACCCGCGGTGACGGCTGGTACAGCTTCGATATCGCGGGCGTGCACGTCATCGGCCTGGTCAATACGCTCCACGCGCAGAATCTGGGGCATCTCGGGCAGGACCAGATCGACTTCGTCCGCAACGATGTGGCGGGATTGTCCGCGGACACACCGATCATCGTCTTCAGCCACATTCCGCTGTTCGCCATGTATCCCCAATGGGGTTGGGGCACAGACGATGCCGCGCAGGTCCTGAACCTGCTGCGGCGCTTCTCCTCGGTCACCTGCCTCAACGGCCATGTGCATCAGCTCTTCACCAAGACCGAGGGAAACATCACCTTCTTCAGCGGGACGACCACCGCCTATCCCCTGCCGCATCCCGGCGACGGGCCCGCGCCCAAACCGGTGACGTTGCCGGCCGGAAAACTGCACGACGCCCTGGGAATCCGGGAAGTGAGCTACCAGCAGGGCCGGCAACTGCTCGCGATCAAGGAGCAGACACTGCGATGACCACGATCTCTTCCGCCTGGTCGCGGTTTCCGTCGCGGGTGGCGATCAGCGCCGGACTCGTCACCACCGGTGTCGTGCACACCCAGCTCTACGGACGCGGCTACCGCTACATCGAATACGTGGGCCCGTCGTTCGCCGTCCAGGCCGCCGCCGCCTTCGCGCTGGCCGCACTGGTTCTCGTCGGGCCGTGGACCATGCGCGCGGCGGCGGCGGTGCTCAGCGCCGCCGCCCTGGGCGGTTTCGTGCTGTCGCGGACGAGCGGGCTGTTCGGATTCACCGAAATCGGCTGGCAGCCGGCACCGCAGGCGATGATCGCCGTCGTCGCCGAGATCTGCACCCTCGTGGTCTGTCTGGCCTCGCTGTACCGGAGGCAACTCCGCACCTGATGTCGCGGCGCCGCACGGCGGACGGCAGGATGGCTCGGGTGCTGCGTAGTTTTCAGGTGACCAATCACCGATCCCTGGCCGAACCACAGGAGCTCCGCCTGGTCTCGAGCCGGGCCGGAGCGCTGCCCGCGCCCGTCACCGCCGTGCACGGCGCGGCCGCCAGCGGCAAATCCGGTCTCGTCGACGCACTGGCCCACATGCGCGACGCGGTCCTGCATTCGGTGACCGGCTGGGATCCCTACGCCGGGCCGGTGCGCACACCGCATCTCGGATTCGCCGATCGGCCTTCGGAATTCGTCGCCACCTTCGTCGCGGAGGGTACGCCCTACACCTACGGGTTCCGCCTCGACAATGCCGATGTCACCGCCGAATGGCTGCATACGCATCCGCACAACCGCAAACGCATCATCTTCGAGCGCGAGGGCGAGCAGATCCGGATCGGGCCGATGTTCGAACCGGTTCGCTTCGGCATCAGCGCCCTGGTACCGCTGGTGCGGCCGAATGCGCTGCTGCTCAGCCTGACCGGGCAGATGTACGCCGAGGCGCTGGTACCCGCCTATAGATGGTTCTCCGCCCAGCTCGACGTCCAGCGCGGGCCCGCCGACCCGCACGGCATCGCCGAGCGCCTCGGCGGCCACATCTCCCGCTCCGCGGACAACGCCGCGCGGTTGCTGATGTTGCTGCGCTCGGCCGAACTGGGCATCGAGGATCTGCTGCTCGCCGAGAACGATCCGATGTACGCGGATTACCTGCGCGACATCGACGGTGAAATCGCCGGTATGGCAAAGGAATTGGATGCCTGCGCCGCATCGCCGGCACACGCGCTGCGGGTGCGCGAAACCCTCGGTGTGGAACCCGTCGCCCTCGAGCGGGAACTGAGCAATCTGCGCGCGGCCCGCGACACCCTCTACGCGCGTATGGTCGCCCGCCGCGGGGTCGGGCTCGGGGTGGTCCACGAGGGCATCGACGCCGCCTTCGACATCGCCGACGAGTCCACCGCCACCCTGGCCCTGCTGCGCCTGCTGCCGACCGTCCTCGACGCGCTCGACACCGGCCGGGTCCTGGCGGTCGACGATATCGACTCCCACCTCACCGGTGACACCGCCGACCGTGTGATCCAACTGTTCCAGAATCCGGAGACCAACTCCCGGGGTGCGCAGTTGATCTTCACCACGCGCAACCGCACCCTCATCGACCGCGGCAACGGGCGATCGCAGTCCCGGCGCACCAAGGTGTGGCAGGTGCGCCGCACCCCGACCGGCACCAGCGAGATCACCTCGAACTGAGTCGTGCGACCGGCTCTGCATCGAGCCTGTCCCGTTTGTCCGCCTAGCATGGAGGCATGCTGCTGCAGATCGTGTTCATCGTGTTGATCGCCGGCGCGCTGGTCGCGCTGTTGATGAACTTCCGCGGCCGGGGCCGTTTCGGTGGATTCCAGCGCGCCCAGCTGGAGGCCGGGACGCTGCGCATCACCGGCGTGAGCCCGCGCCCGGCCGGTCAGGGCGAGCAGTTCGTGACCATCACCGGCACGCTGTCCGGCCCGAGCGTGCCCGCCGAGACCGTGTACGGGCGCTTCGCTTGGGATGTCAACCAGTGGCCGTTCCCCGGCGAAGACCTGCCGGTCGCCTATCCGCCGGGTAAGCCGCAGCACTGGCAGATCGGCCATCCGGGCAAGGGGCCCGCATTCGGGTCCTGAACCGTGCCAGGCCGTGGCCTCCGGCACTGGCCGCTATCCGCTGTCGGCGCGGCCCGGCATGTCGTCCGCACATCGCCGATCTCGTGCCCCGGGGAGATATCCGGGCCGTTTTATTCGAAGGTGAGGGACTCCGGGTCGTCGGCGTAGGCGCGGGCCACCTCGCGGGACAGGTCGAGGGCACGGCGGGCCCAGGTCAGTGGCGAGGCGCCCAGGCCACAGGTGGGTGTGACCAGAATGCGGTCGGTGAGCGTGCGGCGCGGGAAGCCGAGGCGGTCGACCAGACGCACGCCAGGCTCGGCGAGCCCTCGCCAGCTCGGCGGGGTCGGCGGAGCACTCGTGGGCACCAGGCCCACGGCGAGGTATTTGCCGGCGTCGAGGAGTTCACCGATGGCGTCGAGATTGCCGGTGGCGATGGTGGCCACATCGAATCCGATTGCGGCAGCGGCACTTCCGCGCAGGAACGGCAGCGGCGGCGGTGCGGCGCAGCAGTGGATCAGCACCGGACCGGATTGGGCGGTCACGACCGTGTCGAGGATGTACAGCGCCTCCGGTTCGGGAACCGCGCGCACGGTATTCAGGACGCTGGCCCCGCGCAGACCCCCCTCCAAAACGGCCCCCAACGACGGTTCGTCCAATTGCACGACGATATCCGCGCCGAGCCGCTTGCCGACCTCGGCGGCATGATTGCGCAGTCCTTCGGCCAGGGATTCCGACAGATCGCGTACCGCACCGGAATCGGTGAGAACGCGATGACCGTTCGCCAGTTCGAGGTGCGCCGCAAGCGTCAGCGGGCCGACCGACTGCACCTTGACGGTACGGCCGGTTCCCGTCAGACCCGCTGTCTCCCAGATCTCTTCGAGAGCGTCCAGATCGGTACGGAGCAGATCGTGTGCGCGGCGCGCGGTCGACCCCGGGCGGGCGGACAGGCGATATCCGCGAGTGGTGGTGTCGAATTGCATATCGACCAGCAGCGCCGAGGCGCGCCCGACCATATCCGAACCCACACCGCGAGCGGGCAATTCGGGCAGGTGGGCAAGCGCGGGCAACTCACCGACAATGGTGGCGGCGGCCTCGCGCGGATCAGTCCCCGGCCAGGAGCCGACACCGGTAGCCACACCGGTGGGTATGCCCCGCTGGTCGCCGGATTGGTTGTCACTCACGTGTGTCACCCATTCTCGATGGTTGCGCCGGTGACGACGGATCGACCGACCCGGCTGACGCATCTTCCCAGACCGGCTCAACGCTCGTTGCCGCAGGCCGATCGGTGTGCTGCGCCTCCGCGGACCACATCGGCCCAGCCGGTCGACCGTCGCGGCTACCGCGATCGGCGCACGACCGACGTCACAGCACCGAGTCCGCGACCAGCTTCCCGGCTTCGTCGGCTCGCTCACGTCCGGTGCCGCTGATGGTTCCGCTGCCGATCACCCGGTCTCCCTGCGGATCCGGCAGATAGGCGACCACGGCCTGCCCCCGCGCGACACCGGTCAGCGGCTCGCGCAGCCGGGCGATCAGCCCGCCGTCGACCGCCTCCACGACGGCCGGGGCGATGCCGCCGTGCGCACGCACCTGGACGATGCAGTCGAAAGGACCCGACGGCACCTCACCGGAGGTCCACACGGCCCGATCCGCCTCCACCGTCCAGACATTCAGATCTTCCGCGGGACCGACGTGAACGGTGCCGGAGTCCGGGTCGATCTCGGTGACGTAGCGGGGCCGGCCGTCCGCGGCGGGGCCGGGCAGCCCGAGCCCCTTGCGCTGGCCGATCGTGAATCCGTGCACGCCTTCGTGATCGGCCAGTTTGCGGCCGTCGCTGTCGACGATGGCGCCGGGGCGCACGCCGATCGAGGCGCCGAGAAATGCGCGCGTATCGCCGGAGGGAATGAAGCAGATGTCGTGGGAGTCGGGCTTGTTCGCGACGGCGAGACCACGCTCGGCTGCCTCTTCGCGGATGCGCGGCTTCGGGGTGTCACCGACCGGGAACATCGCCCGGGACAGCTGGGCGGCGGTGAGCACGGCCAGCACATAGGACTGATCCTTGTCGGCGTCGACGGCGCGGCGCAGCACACCGTCGGACAGCTGTGCGTAGTGGCCGGTCACCACGGCGTCGAAGCCCAGCGCGGCGGCGCGGTCGGCGAGGGCCGAGAACTTGATCTTCTCGTTGCAGCGCAGGCACGGATTCGGTGTCTCACCGGCCGCGTACGCGGCGACGAAATCGTCGATCACGTCCTCTTTGAAGCGGTCGGCGAAGTCCCAGACGTAGAACGGGATTCCGAGTACGTCGGCGGCGCGGCGCGCATCGCCGGCGTCTTCTTTGGAACAGCAGCCGCGCGATCCGGTGCGCAGTGTTCCGGGGGTGGCCGACAGGGCCAGGTGCACGCCGACCACCTCGTGACCGGCGTCGACCGCACGTGCGGCGGCCACGGCGGAATCGACGCCGCCACTCATCGCTGCCAGCACTCTCATCGCGAACCTCCCTTCGCACCGGCCAGTCCGGCCGCTTCGGCCCGTTCCACCACGGACGGCAGAACTTCCAACACTCTGTCGATCTCGGCCACGGTCGTGGTGTGGCCGAGCGAGAACCGCAGGGAGCCGCGCGCCTGCCTCGGCTCCACACCCATCGCGAGCAGTACATGGCTCGGCGCGGCCACCCCGGCGTTGCACGCCGACCCGGTCGAGCACTCGATTCCGGCGGCGTCGAGCAGCATCAGCAGGGAATCACCCTCGCAGCCGGGGAAGGTGAAGTGAACGTTCCCGGGAAGGCGCCTATCGCCGGTGGCACCGTTGAGGACGGCACCGGGAAGCGCGTCGCGCACGCCGGCGATCAGGCGGTCGCGCAAGTCGACCAATTCCACTGCGCGCGCGGGCATTTCCCGCACGGTCTCCCGCAGCGCCGCGGCGATTCCGGCCGCGGCCGGCACATCCGAGGTGCCCGATCGCAGATCGCGCTCGTGGCCGCCGCCGTGCAGCAGCGGGACACAGCCCACCTGCCGGCCCAGCAGCAGGACACCGCATCCGTGCGGACCGCCGACCTTGTGCCCGGCGAAACTGGCCGCGGCCAGACCGCTCGACGCGAAATCGATGGGCAACTGCGCAGCCGCCTGCACTGCGTCGCTGTGCATCGGAATGTCGAATTCCTGTGCGACGGAAGCCAATTCGAGAATCGGCTCGATCGTGCCGACCTCGTTGTTGGCCCACATCACGCTGACCAGAGCGGTATCGTCGGCGTGCGCGGACAGCGCCGCGCGCAGCGCCCCCGGCGAGACGACGCCCTCGGCGTCGACGTCGAGCAGGGTGACCTGCGCGCCCTCGTGCTGCTGCAACCAGTCCACCGCGTCGAGCACCGCATGGTGTTCGACCGAACTCACCAGGATGCGGGTGCGGCGCGGATCGGCATCGCGACGGGCCCAGTAGATGCCCTTGACCGCGAGATTGTCGCTTTCCGTGCCGCCGGAGGTGAAGATCACCTCCGAGGGACGCGCTCCGAGATCGGCCGCGACCGATTCGCGCGCCTCCTCCAGCAGTCGCCGCGCGGTGCGGCCGGAACCGTGCAGGGACGAGGCGTTACCGACCGTGCCGAGCACAGCCGTCATCGCCTCGACGGCGGCCGGGAACATGGGTGTCGTGGCCGCGTGATCGAGGTAGACCGTCTTGGGCGCCGCTGCGACCGGACCCGGGAAAGCCGACATCATGACCGATCCAGCCTATCCCACCGTTGACCTGCACACCTTGGGGGTATCCTTCCGCTTTCCGCGCACCACCTACGCTTCACCCCCATCGGCAACCCGGCGGCCCTCCCCCGATATTCCCGATGACCACCGACGATTTCCGCCGGCCCCGATTCCCCGCAGGGACACCCGGACAGTCGACGACCAAGCATGTGCTCGATATTTGCTGAGGCTTGCTCACGACCCATCCGCGATGCGCGAACACATCAACACTACCATTCGAAAACGACTGGACTCCAGGTATTTTCGGGCCACCGACCAGCGCGCGGGAAGTTTGCGGATGTCGGCGTTTCTGACTAGGCTCCGGTGCGGAACGATCACCACGGCGGGGTCCGGTCAGCTCGAGCGAGAGCAATTCCGATATCCCCGGCTCGCCGTGGATGTGTTGGGGGTTATTCGCAGACATTGACGGTTCGGCCCGGTATGCGGCAGATCGTGTCCGGGCTGTGAGGTGAGGAGAACGGTGAGCGGCAAACTGATCACGGCAACTCCGTCGGCGGCCCTGCTGGTCGAGGAGATCGTCGATCGCTACGGCTCGGTCGAGCAGTTCTGCAATCAACTCCGCCGGGATCTGGACGATCCGACCGTGCAATTGCCGCGCCTCACCCATCTGATGCCACCGGACGGTGGCCACCCCCATACTCATCTCGCCTGGTCACGGGCGTGTCCGGAACGCGTGCCGGGCGGCGAACCCGATACGTCGCCGCCCGGTCCGGACGGACCCGGGATCACACCCTCGCGAGCCCAGCCCCTGACCGGCGAAGCGCACGTGCGCCGACGCCTGTGGCGCCGGTTGCTGCACTGGTTGTGATTCGCCTCACCGAGCGCTGGGAGCGGCGCGGCGCACGGCGGAAACCAACTCTCGAGTCCGCTGCTGCGCCGCGGCATCCCCACGCACACTGACGATCAGATCGGTGGCACCGGCGCGAGCGTATGCGCTGATACCTTCTGCCACAACATCTTCGGACCCGAGCAGTGCGGTCTCGTGCACACCGGTCAGATGCTGGCGATCCAGCAGGGCCCGGTAGCTCGGCAGCCGGGAGGCCGGGGCCAACGCCTGCGCCAACTCCTGCCTGAGCTCGTCCGGATCGTGGGTCACGGCCGCCGACACCACGACGACTGTTCGGGGTGTCGGCCGCCCCGCCGCGGCAGCCGCTGCCGCCAGCCGCGGGCCGATGTGCTCGGCGATGATGTCGGGTGTGGTCCATGTGGTGACCGAACCGTCGGCCAGTTCGCCTGCGATCTTCAGCATCGCCGGTCCCAATGCCGAGACCACGACCGAGGGCGGTGTCGCCCCCGCGACCTCGATCGTGCCGGCCGCTCGCAGCGTCTCGCCGCGATAGTCGGTGGTCTCGCCGCGCAGCAGCGGAGTGAGCGCCGACAGATATTCGCGAACGTGCCGGACGGGTCGCTCGTAGGACAGCCCGTGCTCGGCCTCGGCGTGGGATATCCGCAGCAGGCGCAGAGCGTCGGCCGCGAATTCGGCAGTCCCTCGACGACCATGCGGGATCACGTCGCGGGGATGGACGAGCAAACCTGGCCACCCGCGCCCGAGGCGTCCTACCCCCGCATTCTCGCCGCGAACGGCCCGAAGCTGCTCGCGCTCGCCGCCGACATCGCCGACGGCGCTCTGCCGGCCGCCCTGCCTGCGGCACATACCGCGCGCGCCCGAGTCGCGCTCGGCCCGGACAAACTGCTGGTCGTCGGACAATCGGTCGTCGTCGACGATGACCTCGGGCGAGCCCGCACGACCGCCCGGGAGGTGGTACGAAACTGGGCCACCCGACCGTCGTTTCGCGCAACGCTCATCGAATTGGGCTATCCGGCACACGAAATCGACGAACCGAGTGACCGGGTCGTGGACGCACTCGTCGCCCACGGCCGAGCGGAATCCATCGCGGCTACGATCCGCGCCCAACTCGACGCCGGTGCGGACCATGTGGTGCTGCTGCCACCGATCGGCACCGAATTCGCCTCCGGCATCGAACAGCTGGTGTCGATCGCGCCCGCATCGAAAGAGATCGGCTGAACGCGCCGACTCCGTCCTCCGTCGCCACAGCGCGTCCCGGGCGTATGGTCGCCGCATGCGCCTGAGCACCCGGAATCAGCTCGACGGCACCGTTGTCTCGGTCACTCGCGGTGAGGCCATGGCGGTCGTTCGGGTCCGCCTCACCGGCGGGGACGAGATCACATCGTCCATCACCCGCGATGCCGTGGACGATCTGGGGCTCGGCGAGGGATCGGTGGTCAAAGTGCTGATCAAATCGACCGAGGTCACCCTCGGTCTCGAATAGATCCACCGGCGACGACCTCCGGCCGCACACGTAGCCTGCTGGCTCGTTCCGGAAGGCCGATCGACCCTGGTGTGGTCGCCGACCGGCCCCGCCGACGACACCCACGCCGGACACGCGGAAACGTCGGTCATGCTCCATCTGGCCCCGGAGCGGGTCGCGATGCACCGCGCCGAACCCGGCACGACCCGACCGCTGTGCGAGCTGATGCCACACCTGCGCTCGGGCGGTGTGAAAGCGGTGAGCGCCAACGGAATACTCGGCGATCCGACCACCGCCGATGCCGCCGAGGGCGCGCGGATACTCGAACGCAGGGCAAACGCCTTGATCGCCGCGGTCGCCGAAAGTTTTCCCGAACCGCGCCGAGCCAGCCGCATCACGGCGGGAAATCGGCCTAGCCTGGGCGAACCCACTGCATCGCGATCGCTGGAGGTAACGACATGGCCTGGACCGCCGCTCAGCTCGATCGGATCGGATCATCCGAGGAGCTGGAGATCACCAGCTACTACGAGAACGGCGCACTGCGGGACTGGACCACCATCTGGATCGTGCGCGTCGACAACGATCTCTACATCCGCTCCGCGTACGGACAATCCGGCGGGTGGTACCGCCACGCCATGCACACCCGCGGCGCGCGCGTCCGCGCCCACGGCGTGGAAACCGACGTGACCCTGCACCCGGTCACGGAGTCCTACATCAACGACCGCGTCCGCAAGGCCTACGAGTCGAAGTACCGCGACCAGCCCAGTGCCCTCGAACCGATGCTGGCCCCCGCCGCCGAGAACACCACCCTGCGTGTGGACCCGGTCGGATAGTCCGGGGGATCGGCTATGTTCGCGCCGGCCCCCGTTCGAGGAGTGTGAGCGGCGGATCCGGTGAACGCCGGCGGCACGTGAGCCGCCGGTCCGCCGCTGTTCCGGGTCACCGTCCGGTGAAGTAGTGCCCCTCCTCCAAGTCCTCGATGAGGTTGGGGTGCAAGGGTTTCCACCCGAGCAGAGCGGTGGTCGCCTCGGCCGTGGTGGGGTTGTCGAGCTGGACCATCGGGGCGAGAAAGCCGAAGTGGTCGGGGGCGTCCTCGGCGGGAATGCTCACGACCGGCACGTCCAGGTGACGGCCGATCACCTCGGCGATGCGGCGCAGCGGAATGCCTTCGTCGCCGACGGCGTGCAGGCGGGTGCCGGCGGGGGCGGATTCCAGAGCCAGTCGGTACAGAGTCGCCGCGTCGAGGGTATGGCCCGCCGGCCAGCGGTTGCCGCCCTCGCCGACGTAGGCGGAGACGCCCTTCTCACGCGCGATGCCGATCAGGGTGGGCACGAAACCGTGGCGGTCGAGGGTGCTGTGCACGGTCGGTGGCAGCCGGACCACGCTGGATCGGATTCCACGCTCGGCGAATCCGATCACCTCGTTCTCGGAGTCGATGCGCGGACCGCCCGGTAGCGAGTCGGCTTCCGTGCCGGTTCGCCCCAAGGCTGCGAGCAGGCCCGTTCCGGATGTGCTGACCAGCGGCTTACCCGATCCGGCCAGGGCATCGCCGAACGCCCGGACCATCCGCAGATCGGTGTCGGCCGCACCGAGGAAGTCTCCGGCGATCATGTTCTCGTGCTTGAACGCCAGGTGGATGACGCCGTCGGCCGCGGCAGCCGCCTCGGCCGGCGCCTCCGGATCGTCGAGATTTCCGCGATGCACCTGCGCTCCCGCGGCCTCCAACGCCGCGGCCGAGGCATCCGATCGGGCCAGCCCGACCACTTCGTGCCCCGCCGACAGCAGTTCCGGAACGACCGCGGACCCCACATGTCCCGACGCCCCGGTGATGAATACGCGCATGGAAAGACCTTCCCGCGAGGAACACGCCGCAATGTGCGCGGCGGTCGCCGATGTCAGCGACTGCCATCACGCTACACCTCGATGTCATTCGCTGTCATCACCTGAATCCAGACGAAGCAGAAACCGTTCGACGCCCGGATACTTCTCACCCAGCGACGTCACGCCGAATCCCAGCGCTACAGCGAACGCACCCGGACATCCGCCGCGAGATCGCGGCCGGTTCGAAGCGTCGTCATCCGGGCACCGTATCCCCGCGGAACATTCCGCGAGCGGCCCCTGCCGCGCAGTAACTCTCAGGCCGAATTCGCCTCGCGGCGTTCGATTTCCGCGGTGCTCCAGGCGCCGATCATGCGGGCGGTCATGACGATGGCTTCGCGGCGTTCCTCGGGGTCGACCTCGAGCGCGGAGGCGCGCAGGACCGCGGAGAATCCGGTGTTCACCAGGACGAAGGCCATGACGTCGAGTTCGTGGTCGTCGCTGGGGCCGAGGATCTGGATCAGCAGCACCTTCACCAGCAGGCGCAGGCGCGGTTCGAATTCGGGGATGCCGCTGTTGTAGAACTGCACCCCGGCGGCCAGCGCGCGGACGAGTTTCGCGTTGTCGACCAGTTCTTCGCAGATGGCGGCGAGGATGTCGGCGGTCATATCCTCCACCGACCGGTCCGCGCGATCGAGCCGTTCGGTGAAGCGGCGTTCGATACTCTGCAGCAGTCGTTCGAGCAATTCCTCGACGATGACCGTGCGGTCGGAGAAGTAGCGGTAGACGGTACCGATGCTGAGGCCGGCCTCGGCGGCGATCCGGTTGGTCGAGGTGTTCTCGATCCCGCGCTCACCGAACAACCGCGCCGCGGTGTCCAGGATGTGCTGGCGGGTTTCCTTCGCACGCTCCTGCGTCGGGCGTCGACGCTGACCGACCGCCTTGGACGGCATCACGCACTCCTACCTGATCTCGCGCCTGTTGGTCGGTTGCTCATCCTAGGATGGCCGCGAACGATATCCACCCTGTTCGGCGGCTCGCCACGACGAATTGGCCGAGTCCACAAAGGACCGGCATTTCCGCTATTACATTGGCGCGACAGCGCATTTCCCCATCGAGAGGCCGACCATGCCGGACCGAGTAGTCGGAGTCGTACTCGCCGCCGGGGCGGGACGGCGATTCGGCCGCCCCAAGGCCACGGTCGGCAACTGGCTGACCATCGCGGTGGACGCCCTGCGCGACGGCGGATGCGCGGAGGTCGTGGTGGTGCTCGGCGCCGCCCGGGTTCCACCGATTCCCGCGACCACCACCGTGGTGGCACCGGAGTGGGCCCAGGGAATGAGTGCGTCGCTGCGCACGGGAATCGGTGCGGCGCAACGACTCGACGCCGCGTACGTCGCACTACACGTGGTGGATACGCCCGATGTCGGCGCGGATGTGGTCGCCCGGGTGATCGAGGGCGCGATGGCCGCCCCGGACGGTATCGCGCGTGCGAGTTTCGCCGGACGTCCCGGCCATCCCGTGGTGATCGCACGCCGGCACTGGGCCGATCTGCTGCCGACCCTGTCCGGTGATCGAGGCGCCGCCGCTTATCTGCGTAGCGTTTCCGCGCACACCGTGGAATGCGGCGATCTGGCCACCGGCCGCGACATCGACGAACCCGGCGACCTCGAACGCTGACGCGGCCCGCTCAGCCCCGCCGCACTCGCCGCCGGATGACGGCCACCAGCACCACGACCATCAGCGCCGCCACGAATCCGCTGTAGCGCACCACCGGTGCGGACCCGAGGTGGTGCGTGAGCGGCCCGACCGCTATCTGGCCGGGACACAGGTGGATTCACGCACGGTGATCTGCGTGCTGACCCACGATCCGAAATTCGATGTGCCGGTACTCGCGGCGGCGTTGCGGCTACCGGTGGCATATGTGGGGGCGATGGGTTCGCGGCGCTACTCGGCGGCCGCACGCCGGAGGAGACGGCCGTGTCGATCGGCGCCGAAATCGTGGCGGTGCGCCGCGGCGGTTCCGCACAACCGCTCTCGGCGACCGACCGGCCGATCCGCGCCGATCCCGGACTCGCCTCGTAGCCGGCGGCAGGTGTGCGAATCACCGGCGGTTAACATCCACGCGTGGCGAAACTGACAGTATCGGTGGATGTTCCGATCTCTCCCGATCGGGCCTGGTCGCATGCGGCGAATCTGGGTGAACTCGATCAGTGGCTGATCATGCACGAGGCGTGGCGCGGCCGGGTGCCCGATGAGCTCACCCCCGGTACCGAACTGGTGGGCATCGCCTCGGTGAAAGGTCTGCGCAATCGCGTGCGCTGGACCGTGCGCACCGCCGAACCGCCGCGCCGGCTCGTGTTGAGCGGCGCCGGCAAAGGCGGCACCAAATTGGGATTGGAACTGCTGGTCGCGCCGAACGCCTCGGGTTCGGCGGTCACGGTCGACATCGACCTGGGCGGGCGGCCGCTGTTCGGCCCGATCGGGGCGACGGTGGCACGAGCGCTGCGGGGCGATATCGAACGCTCACTCGACCGGTTCGTCGACCTGTACTGCTGAGCACACCCGTCATCGCGGCTCGAGGACGACCAGCGGGATCGTGCGACCGCCCGCCTGACGTCGATAGAACTCGTAATCCGGTGTCATCGTGACGAATTCGCGCCAGAGGTCCGGATATTCGGCCGCGGTCGCGACCCGCGCTCGCACCGGGCGCACCTCGGTTCCGATCCGGATCGTGGTGTCGGGGTGGGCGAGGAGGTTGTGATACCAGGCGGGATGGTGCGGCTGTCCCGCCTTCGACGCCGCGATCGCCACCGCGGCCCCCGCGTCGACATACAGCAGCGGTGAGGTCCGCGGGATGCCGGATTTCGCACCCACGTGGTCGAGCAGCAGGATGCGCGCGTGCCGACGGCCCGGCATGTGCCCGCCGATCCGCCCACCCGACCATCGATACAGCGCCACATGGATTTTCGTCGCCCGCCGACCGGCATAGACACCGCGACGGTTGGCGAATCGCGTCGTGGCGGAGACGATTCCGGCGAGCCAGGGCATACCGCCGAGCATGCATCACCGCTCGCGTTCCCGCCAGGAACCGATCCGCACGAACGCCCGCCCGTCCCGGTGAGAATCGGGTAACCGGCCCGCAACCGCTAAGGGCTTGCGAACCGCATTCACGGCAATATGCTTGTGATTGTGACGAATCTGCGGATCAGTGAGGCGGCGGCGCTGCTGGGGGTCAGCGACGACACCGTGCGGCGCTGGATCGATCAGGGGCGGTTGCCGGAGATCCGGCTCGACAGCGGCCGCAAGGGGGTGCGCGGCGCGGACCTGGCCGAGATATTGCGTGGTCAGCACGCCGAGGCGCACGAGCCCGGTGTCACCGTCGCCGCCTCGGCCCGCAATCGGATGCGCGGCATCGTCACCCGCATCGTCAAGGACACGGTGATGGCGCAGGTCGAGATGCAGGCCGGACCGTTCCGGCTGGTCTCGCTGATCAGCCGGGAATCGGTGGACGAACTCGGTCTCGAGGTCGGCAGTATCGCCGTCGCCTCGGTCAAATCGACCCACGTCGTGGTCGAGATCCCAGAAAGTTGACGAGCATGCAGATCCTCCGAACCGCCGGCGCTGCGGCGGCCGTCGTCGCCGTCACCGCCGCCCTGGCCGGATGCGGGTCCGACGACGCGACAACCACCTCCGCGACGGGCGAACTCTCGGGCACGGTCACGGTGTTCGCGGCGGCCTCGCTCACCGAGACGTTCACGAAACTCGGCCACGACTTCGAGGCCGCCCACCCCGGCGTGCAGGTCGTCTACAGCTTCGGCGGCAGTTCGGCACTGGCGGAGCAGATCGAGCAGGGGGCGCCGGCCGATGTCTTCGCCTCCGCCGCCCCGGCCAATATGCAGCAGGTGGTCGACGCCGGTGAGGTCACCGCGAAACCGGAGACGTTCGTGAGTAACCGGCTGGAAATAGCTGTGCCCCAGGGAAATCCGGGCAAAATCACCGGACTGGCCGATTTCGGCAGGGCCGAACCGCGGATCGCGTTGTGCGCGGTGCAGGTGCCGTGTGGTGCGGCCGCGGAGAAGGTTTTCCAGATCTCCGGCATCACCCCGCAGCCCGATACCCGCGAGCAGGATGTCAAGGCCGTGCTCACCAAGGTGACCTTGGACGAGGTCGACGCCGCCCTGGTCTACCGCACCGATGTGCAGGCGGCCGGCGACAAGGTGCGGGGCATCGACTTCCCGGAATCGGGGAAGGTGATCAACACCTATCCGATCGCGCCGCTCGGGAAGGCGCCCAACGCCGCCGCGGCCGCCGCCTTCGTCGACTACATCCACTCCGATCCGGCGAAGAAGGTGTTCGCCGCCGCGGGATTCGACACCCCGTGAGCAGGCCGGGAACGCGGCGGCGGGCGGCATCGGGACGGCGGCCGGTCGTACTGGTGCTGCCCGCGCTCTGCGCGCTGGCGTTCCTGGTGATCCCGCTGATCGGCCTGCTGGTGCGCACCCCGTGGGCGAGTCTGTCCGATCGGCTGTTCAGCGCGGAAGTCGGTACCGCCCTGCGGCTTTCGCTGATCTGCGCCACCTGCGCGACCGCGATCTGCCTGGTGCTGGGCATCCCGCTGGCCTGGCTGCTGGCGCGGGCACAAATTCCGGGCCGGGGACTGATCCGCGCGCTGGTGACGGTGCCGCTGGTATTGCCGCCGGTGGTCGGAGGGGTGGCGCTGCTGCTGGTCTTCGGCCGGCGCGGGCTGCTCGGCCAGTATCTGTACGACTGGTTCGGCATCTCGCTGCCGTTCACGACGCCGGGGGTGGTGGCGGCCGAGGCGTTCGTCGCCATGCCGTTTCTGGTCATCTCGGTGGAGGGCGCGCTGCGCGGTACCGACACCCGCTACGAGGAAGCCGCCGCCACCCTCGGCGCGAGCCCCTGGTACACCTTCCGCCGCGTCACCCTGCCCGCGATCGCACCGGGCGTGATCGCCGGCGGCGTACTGTGCTGGGCGCGGGCGCTGGGCGAATTCGGCGCGACCATCACCTTCGCCGGGAATTTCCCCGGCCGCACCACCACCATGCCGCTCGCGGTGTATCTCGCGCTGGAAACCGATCCCGATGCCGCGATCGTGCTCAGCCTGGTGCTGCTGCTGGTCTCGGTCACGGTGCTGGTGGCGTTGCGCGAGCGCTGGATTCGAGGAGCGGTATGACACTGCGGGCCGAACTCGAGGTGCGGCGCGAGCGCTTCCGCCTCGACCTCGCACTGTCCGTCGCACCCGGTGAGGTGGTGGCGCTGCTGGGCCCCAACGGCGCCGGGAAGACCACGGCACTGCGCGCGCTGGCCGGACTGGTCCCGCTCACCGGCGGGCGCCTCACCGTCGCCGACGCGGTCTGGGACGAGCCGCCGGGCGTCTTCGTCCCGCCGGAACGGCGACAGGTCGGCGTCGTGTTCCAGGATTACTCTCTCTTCCAGCATCTTTCGGCGCTGGAGAACGTCGCGTTCGGCTTGCGGGCGCGCGGTATGCGACGCGCCCGAGCTCGGGCCTGCGCCGCCGACCGGCTCGAGCGGGTCGGCCTCGCCGAATACGCGCACGCCACGCCCCGCACCCTGTCCGGCGGGCAGGCGCAGCGGGTGGCACTCGCGCGTGCCCTGGCCACGGACCCGCAGCTGCTGCTGCTCGACGAACCACTGGCCGCCCTCGACGCCGGGACCCGGATGCAGGTGCGCGCCGACCTCGCCCGGCACCTGCGTGACTATCGCGGACATACCGTGGTGGTCACCCACGATCCGCTCGATGCGATGGTGCTGGCGGACCGGCTCGTCATCCTCGAACAGGGCACGGTCGTCCAGCAGGGCGCACCCGCCGAGATCGCGCGGCGGCCACGCTCGGATTATGTCGCGGATCTGATGGGGCTCAACCTGTTTCGCGGCACCGCCGACGGCACCGGTGTCGAGATCGACAACGGCGGACACCTCACCGTCGCCACGCCGGCCACCGGCCGGGTCTTCCTCGCCTTCCCGCCCACCGCGGTGAGCCTGCATCCACAGCAACCCACTGGCAGCCCGCGCAACTCCTGGCCGGTGACCGTCGGCGGCCTGGAACACCACGCCCACCTCACCCGCGTCCGACTCGACGGAGCTCCGCCGGTGCTCGCGGACATCACCTCCGCAGCGGTGGCCGACCTGCGCATTCAACCGGATATGCGGGTATGGGCGGCGGTCAAGGCCGCCGAGATCCACGTCTACCCCGCTTGATATCTCGAGGTCGACGGCGTGGCGCGTACCGATTTCCCGGTCCGCGCGAGTTCGAGCATTATGCTTGCCGGTCGATAGCTGTTCGCGATCTGCTGCCGTGACATCGAGGAACAGGATCCAGCCATGCGACGTCCCCTCATCGCCGCCGCGACAGGCATCGCCGCGGTGACCGCCGTCGCGTCGATCTTATGGACCGGCGGGAGCGAAACAAGTCACGCCCAGCCACCCGGCACGGACGTGACCGGTTCGGGAGTTCATCTCACCGCGTCGGTGGACAACATCGGCGTGAACCCACCCGGTGACCGGACACCGAACTACCTCATGACGTTCTCCCATGCGTCGCAGTTGTCCGGGAACTTCTCGGTCAGCGTCGAAGGTGACCCGATCACTTCGGGTCAGGCGGTCGCGGGATTCCTGCTCGGGTGCGGGATCAGCGTGGCCGGCGGTTTCGACGTGGGCATCTCGCCCAACCAAGGACTGCAACTCAGTATCTCCCCGACCTTCACGCCGCCGTCTCTGACCACTGCCGCCGCGCCCATCGCCACCACCGGTAGCGCCACTCCGACCACCAGCGGTACCAGCACCTCCCCCACAACCGCCCGTACGACTACCACTCCCACGAGGGCTGTCCGTACGAGTGTCGCTCCCACCACGAGTTCCACTCCCACGACGACTGCCGCATCCCCGACGACCGTCACATCCCCGACCACTGTCACGCCCCCGACGACTGTCCTGCCCACCACGGACACTCCCACGATCACCACTCCGAGCCTGCCCACCACGTCCGGCAGCGCGGGGCTGCCCGGGGTATCGCCGCCCGGTTTCGACCTCGGGCCGAGCGTCGGAGGCTCCCTCGGACTGTCCGAGAACCTGGACGCCAACATCGGTCCCGGCCAGGTCACCACCGCCACCACCGCGACGGCCACCCTGGACAACACGACCGCTTTCCCGTACCACATCGCATTCAACAACGCCGCGTTGAACGTCTCCCAATGCGCGTCCCCGGTTGCGGCGGTCCCGTTCGTCTCCGCCACCGTGTCGACGCCCACGGGCCTGGTTCAGACCACCGCGTACGGCGATCAGTTCACGTTCTGACGCGCACTACCCCATCACGCAGCCTGGGCCGCCCGCATCGCGGGCGGCCCAGGTGCACTCAGGTCAGGATACGGCCTCGCTCACCGCATTCGGCCCGTCGAACATCCGATCGGGCATGCTCTCGAGCGCGTCGACGATCTCCGCGCCGGCGCCGTTGTTCCGCGCCGCGCGCACGATATCGCGGCGGTCACACGGATAGTCCACGCCGGAGAGATACTTCTGCACCTGAATGGGATTCACCTTCTGGCTCATCGTTTCTCCTCTCTCGGTACTGTCCGTTCGGGATTGGAACGACGGGGCGATACCACCGGAATCGGAGCCGAAACATCGCAGTTGCCGAATCGCCGCCACGAGAATCTCGGC
Source organism: Nocardia sp. MDA0666 (assembly GCF_003023875.1). NCBI lineage: Bacteria > Bacillati > Actinomycetota > Actinomycetes > Mycobacteriales > Nocardiaceae > Nocardia > Nocardia sp. MDA0666. The sequence continues at coordinate 52,512 of NZ_PYHT01000026.1, read as the reverse complement.
GGTCTCGATCACCAGGTCGGCCGCATCCCAGCGGTGAGGTCAGCGAGCGGACGACGCGATGTCGCCCGCAGCGGCCGTGGCGGCGGCCCGTCGATAGGCCGCCGAGGTATCCCTAGAGATCCGATCCCACGAATAGCGTCCGCGGGCACGTTGCCGACCCGCCTCCCCCATCGCCTGCCGCGCCTGCCGGGTGTCGAGCAGGCCGCACATGACCTCGGCCAGAACCGCGGGGTCACCCGAGGGGACCAGGCGCCCGGTCACCCCGTCGAGGACGGTGTCGAGCATTCCGCCGACCGCGGTGGCGACCACGGGCTTCGCACACGACATCGCCTCGAGCGCAACGATGCCGAACGGCTCGTACCACGGCGTGCACACCACGGCGTCGGCCGAGCGCAACAGCATCGGCATCTCCGCCCGAAGTACCGGCCCACGCAACCGAACCCGTTGCGACACACCGTATTCCGCGGCCACGGCACGCAACCGCGCCTGCTCGGCCTCGTCCTCGGCGCTCTGCGAACCGCCCGCGATCACCAGTTCGGTATCGGGCACCTCCGACAGTGCCGCGATCGCGGAGTCGAACCCCTTGCGCCGCACCATGCGGCCGACCGAGACGATCCGCCGCGGCAGATCCGGTTCCTCGGCGGGGCCGTCGGGAGTGAACAGCGACAGGTCGACACCGCACGGCACCACCGACGTACGCTCGCGCGGCACACCCATCCTGCCCAGCTCCCGGACCTCGTCGGAACAGGTCGCGACGATATGCGTCGCCCCGGCCGCCACCCTGCGCTCGGACTGGATGCGGGACCGCGGGCTCGTGTCGGCCAGCCCCTGATAGCGCCGCTTCACGGTGCCCAGGGCGTGGAAGGTCAGCACGACGGGGACGGCGAGGCCGTGGGCGGCGCGTTCGGCGGCGATACCCGACATCCAGAAATGGGCGTGCACGACATCGGGGGTATCGGCACTCCACTGCCCGCGCAGGAAGGCGGCGAACTCGGTGAGGAACGGCAGGATGTCGTCCTTCGGAATGTACCGCGGCGGGCCGGCCGGAACGTGGACCACGCGATATCCCGCCCCCATCAGCACTTCGGTCGGGATTGCGGGGTCGTCCCGGCGGGTGTAGACCCGCACGTCGTGCCCCAATCGGGCCAGTCCCGCGGCGAGCTCGGCCACATGCACGTTCTGCCCGCCCGCGTCCACGCCGCCCAACGGGGCCAAGGGGCTCGCGTGCTCGGACACCATCGCGATCTTCACGCTTCCTCCGATCCGCGCCGCCGCCGGTGGATCTCGCGCTCTCGAACTGCGCCATAGCCGGCGGAAACCGTGCCATGGATGTAGTGCGACTCGCTGCGACCGGCCCACCGTTCGACTTCCGAACCGGTTCGTGCTGGTCATGCCCGCGTAGCCCGGATGCAAACTGTCCGGAGCAGAACCGTGCGACGACCGGGCGCGCCGCCGAGCCGCCAGAACTGAGTCGCGCCTGCCCAGGTAGGGCTGCGGAATGTCCGAGACGACGACAGCCCCGACCACGACGGCCGGGCGGCACCGGCTCGATCCTGGGTGCCGATGAATCCGGCACATCCGGTGACGGCCGCCCGGCGAAACCGCGACGCGCTCGTCATCGTCAGCTCTCGAACCGGGCCCAGTACCGGACTTCCCGGCACCGGCCGAGGAAGTCGGCCACCGACGCGCCCGCCGCGAGATCCATGACACCGGCATCGAGTTCACCGGTCAGTCCCGCGGCCGCGAACAGCGCGCCGGCGTTGCGGTGGGCGATGAACTTGCCGTGTGCGTAGGCGTCGCTGACGAAGTCGCGCGCCGGCGGCACCGTGGCGAGTTCGGCGGCTCCGGCCTCGGTCGCGAGGATCACGACCGCGTCGTAGAGCACCGACGGTCCGCCGTCGATCTTCTGGTCCGCTTCGATACGTCCGCCGTCGTCGGTGGTGACACCCCCGACCTTCGGCGCGACGACCTCGAGAATCGCCTGCTCCGCCTGTACCGCGTCGCGCACCTCGGCGAATGCCTTCGCGTCGACGCCGTCGGTGACCAGCACGCCGATCTTGCGTCCCGCGACGCTGTCCGGGCCGTTGCGCACGATACTCAGGGCCGGCGAGGGCGGCAGATCGGTGATCGGCTCGCGCGCGCAGCGGGCCGGTTCGGGCAGCTCCGCGAGGCCGAGGCCGTCGGCGACCGCCGTGGCCAGATCCTCGTGGACGTTGCGCAGCGCGCCGACGACCCGGGCGCGGATCTCGACCCGATCGCATTTACTCAGCTCGAAGACGAACGCCTCGATGATGTGCTGCTGCTCGATACTCGTCTGGCTCACGAAGAACTGACGGGCCTGGCTGTAATGGTCGGCGAAACTCTCCGCCCGCAGCCGGCGCTTGGGACCCGAGATCGTCTCCGGATAGGTCGTGAAGCCGCGTTCGGGATCCTCGCGCGGACCTTTGATGTCGTCGGGCCAGGAATTCGGCTCGTAATTGACGCGGCCCTTCGGATTGACCATGGCCATATGGCCGTCCTGCTGGAACGTCGCGAACGGGCATTTGGGCGCGTTCACGGGCAGGTGCGTGAAGTTGGGGCTGCCGAGCCGCTTGAGTTGGGTGTCGAGATACGAGAAGTTCCGGCCCTGCAGCAGTGGATCGTTCGTGAAATCGATGCCCGGGACGATGTTCTGCGTGCAGAAGGCCACCTGCTCGGTTTCGGCGAAGAAATTATCGACGACCCGGTTCAGCACCAGCTTGCCGACCGGGCGCACCGGCACTTCCTCTTCCGGAATGATCTTCGTCGGATCCAGGATGTCGAAGGCGAAGCGATCGGCGAAGTCGTCGTCGAACAGCTGCATGCCCAGTTCCCATTCCGGATAGTCACCGGACTGGATGGCATCCCACAGGTCGCGGCGATGGAAATCGGGATCGGCGCCGTTGATCTTCAGCGCCTCGTTCCACACCACCGACTGCAAGCCCTGCTTCGGCTTCCAGTGGAATTTCACGAAGGTCGAGCGGCCCTCGGCATTCACCAGCCGGAAAGTGTGGACACCGAATCCCTCCATGAACCGGAACGAGCGCGGGATGGCCCGGTCGGACATGATCCACAGCAACATGTGGGTCGATTCGGGGGTGAGCGAGACGAAATCCCAGAAATTGTCGTGCGCCGTCTGGGCCTGCGGAAAACCGCGGTCGGGCTCCTGTTTGGCGGCGTGGATTATATCCGGGAACTTGATGGGGTCCTGGATGAAGAAGACCGGAATATTGTTTCCGACCAGATCCCAGTTGCCTTCTCGCGTATACAGTTTCACCGCGAAACCGCGAACGTCGCGGGCGAGATCGAACGATCCCTTGTTCCCGGCCACCGTGGAGAACCGGACGAATGCCTCGGTCCGGCGACCGGCCTCCTGGAAGGGGTCGGCCCGGGTCAGATCGGACAGCGAATCGTAGTTCTCGAAGTAGCCGTGCACGCCGAAACCACGGGCATGGACCACGCGCTCCGGGATCCGCTCGTGGTCGAAGTGGAAGATCTTCTCGCGAAAGTGGAAGTCCTCCAGCAGCGCGGGCCCGCGCTCCCCCGCCCGCAAGGTGTTCTGATCGTCTCCGACCACCACACCCTGCTGGGTGGTCAGCCGCACGTCGTCTCCGGATGCCTCCTGGTGGGTTTCGCCGCCGTTGCCCGGCCGACCTGCCACGTTGTCCGTCATCTCCCGACCTCCTGCCGCTGTACGCCGAACCGTTCGGTCACCGAGCCGATACCCGCCCGCCACGGCGGCAAACGTTCGTACCACTACAGAAGGGGGCGCGAGCCGAACATCGGCGATCGAGCAGTCCAACTCGCGAAGTAGAGCGAAACCTGTTGCGCCCCTTACTTTTCTGAAACCTTTCCGTCGGCCGGTCTCCCCGCCCCGCTACCGGCACGACGCCGTCGGCACCTCAGTGCGCACCCGCTCCGGCAAGCCGCTGCGCCAGGAGTTCCTTCCCCATATCCGCCCCCTTGCGGCTGTCGGCCTGCGCCCGCCGGAAGAAGTCGGCGAGTTCGGCGTCGCCGGCACGCTCGGCATCGCGGCTGTATACCTCCATCCGCAGCGCGTTGCTCATACACTGTTCGGTGAACCAGACCAGGTTGTAGTCTTTGTCCAAGGTGCCCGTGAACTGCCCGGTTTCCTGTTCCTTACCCATCGTGAACCTCCTCGTCGGACGCATTTCCCTCCCCATCACGCGCACTACCCGAGTCGATCGCGACTATTCCTCGGCAGGTGACCGAAGTCCCTACCGACGGCGGACACCCGGCCGGTAGACAAGGCTGCAGCGACATCGCAGGCTGCACGGAGGAGTGAGGCCGAGCCCCATGACCGAGCAGACGAAGAGATCGATCATCGCCACCGCGCTGCTGGCCGGGGCCGCCGTCCTGGTGGCACCGGCGGTGGCTCCCGCCGATTCCCCCGCCCGGGTGGTGAGGCCCGGCACCTCGCTCGGCCTCTGCACGATCACCGCGGCCGGACACGACGCGGCGGGCAACGCGGTCGCCCTCACCGCCGGCCACTGCATGTTCAGCCCCGGACAGAGCGTGGTCGCGCCCGGCATCGGCAGAATCGGCCACTACGCCAGCTGGACATCCAAGTGGGCTCTGCTGCAATCGGATTCGACCAGGGACTGGGCCGTCATCGCGCTCCGCCCCGGCCTCGGCATCTCTACGGTGGCCCCGAACGGCGCCGTGATCGACCACTTCGGCGCGGCGCCCGCCCCCGGCAGCCGCATCGACAAATACGGCAGCACCACCCGCACCACCGGCGGCCGGGTCGATTCGGTGACCGACAATGTGATCCACAGCTCCGTCCCGAGCCTCAACGGCGACAGCGGCGGCCCCGCGTACCAGGGCACGGGTCTGGTGGGTATCGACTCGCAGATCAACCCCACGACACCGGACGGCCCGTTCTGGTTCTCCGGCATCGAGGGCGTGCTGGCCGAGATCAACTCCCGGCCCGGGATCGTCGGCTACGGTTTCCGACTCGGCTGATCCGATGTGCCACTCAGGCAGATCAACGTCTGCCGGCCGGTCGCGACGGGCGTGCGAATTCCCCACCCGCACAGCCGGTTGTCGGCTGCGGCCGACACGCCGCTGCGTTCCGCATTTCCCCAGCTCCAGGGCCGATTTGGGGAGCGGACCGGACATGAGCTAAAGTTTGTGCTCGGCCAGCCCGCACGGGTCGGCCGGAGCAATCCCCTATAGCTCAATTGGCAGAGCAGCCGACTGTTAATCGGCAGGTTTCTGGTTCGAGTCCAGATGGGGGAGCAGAAAACAGCCCTTGGCCTGTGAGAACGTATCACGGGCCAGGGGCTGAACTCGTTCTACGGCCCGGTCCGGACGAACGCCGTCTACCGCGCGTTCGCGATATTCACCGCGGGGCGCTCGACGGAAATTGTCGGTGGGGTCTGGCAAGGTGGTGCCGGATCGACAGTCCGGCTCGGTGTCGGGCAGGATGTACGGCGCGGACAGCTACTGGGAGGAGCCCGAAAGAATGCTGCGGTTGATCATCGGCGTCGCAGCCGGTTACGTGCTGGGGGCCAAGGCGGGGCGGGCTCGCTACGAGCAGATCAGCAAGACCACCCGTGCTGTCGCCGCCAGCCCGGTCACCCGCAAGCTGGTCCAGGCCAGCCGCCAGAAACTGTCGGATCGACTCAATACCCAGCCGCGGCTCGAACCCATGGAACCGATCGACGAGCGCACCACCGTCCTCGTCCCCCAGGACCAGCTCCGGCGCTGAGCCGCCGAGTGACTCGCGGCCGGCCCCTGCCGGACCGCGTGCCACCGAACGTGCCTACCTACCGGCCGAGCCGATCTTCCCGGGCTCTTCCCCGGCCCTCGCGCCCACCGCGTCGGCGATGTGCCGGGCGAGCAGGTGCGGTGCCTGTGCATGGGCGAGATGTCCCTGCCCCGGCAGAAGGTCGATGCGGGCCTGCGGCAGTGCCTCGGCGATGCGGCCGAAGGCGGTGCCGTAGGGTTCGGCGTTCGCGTTGAGTTCGCCCAGCAGCAGGATGACCGGAACGGTCAGGGCACGATACCGCTGCAGGTCCGCCGGATATGCGTTGACGGCCGCGAGTTCGGTCGGCAGCGGCGCGGCCAGCGGCCGCAGCACCGCCCATGCCGGCGATTCCCGCAGCGCGGCAACATATTCCGCGGAGAAGCCCGACACATCGGTGTTGACCAACCGGACGGCGGCATCCAGATCCCCGCGATCGACGGCGGCGCGCAGCGCGGGGATCGCGGCGGGGGCGAAGGGCGCCGATACCGGTTCGTAGGCGATCAGCGAGCGCAGATCCGACCGCTCACATGCCGCCTCCAGGGCGATCAGCCCGCCGTAGCTCCATCCGAACAGCTCCACCGCACCGCCGAGAGTGTCGAGGATGTGGTGCAGATCGTCGACTTCGGTTCGCACCGAGTAGTCCTGCCCCAGCGGACCGCTCGGCTCCCGCCCGCGACGATTGATCGTCACGACCGGATTGGGCAGTCCGAGCCGCTCCACCACGGGCCGCCAGGCGGCCGCATCGGACATGACCCCCGGAACGATCACCAGCGGCGGACCGTCACCGTCGACGATCTCGGCGGTCAGTACGGTCCCGGAACGATGGAAAGACGTCGATCTCATTCCAGTTGGAACGATCAGGCCACGTTGAAATCATCCGAGTTGCCCATGGCCTGGGTGAGCAGGCTCTTGCGGTACTGCTCGAGGGCGACCAGATCGCCGAACAGGGCCATGTAGTCGTCCGGCTGTTCGGTCGACGAGACCCGCTGCAATTTCGACTTGAGCGCGGCGACCTGACGGCCGACCCATGCCTCCTGCACCCGCGCCAGCACGCCGGAGATGAATCGGGGGATGTCGTCCATCGACTTCACCGGAAGCGGCTCGGCGGCCAGTTCGGAGACCAGCGCGCGCAGCATCAGGTCGTCGGTGTGGTCGGCGACACGCGAAACCCATTCCGCACCACCGAGTCCCGCCGCGGTGCCACCGGCGGCGGCGAGGGCGGCGCGCACGGCGGTGTAGGCCGGGTGGGTGAACGCCTCGGGCTCGAGGCTGTCGAAGATCGGGCCCGCGGTCGCCGGATACTGCAGGGCGGCGGCCAGCACCTGCCGCTGCGGCAGTAGGACCGGGTCATTCGGGTTCGGCCGGGCGGCGGCCGACTCCGCGACCACTGTCTCGGTGGCCGCTTGCCGGCCGGGCACACCCTTCACCGGCTTGCCGCGGCGGGCGTGATCGCCGACCCGGCGCACCACCAGCTGGATGTCGTCCCAGCCGACCCATCCGGCGAGCTTGGTGGCATATGCCTTGCGCAGCGCGTTGTCCTTGATCTGCGCCACCACGGGCACCGCCCGCCGCAGCGCCTCCACCTGCCCCTCGGGGGTGTCGAGGTTGTGGTCGGCGAGCAGACCGCGAATCACGAACTCGTACAATGGGACTCGTCGGGCCACCAGATCGCGGACCGCTCCGTCGCCGGAACGCTGCCGCAGTTCACACGGGTCCTGCCCGTCGGGCGCGACCGCGATATACGTCTGCCCGGCCAGTTTCTGGTCACCGGAGAAGGCCTTCAGCGCCGCGGCCTGACCGGCGGCATCGCCGTCGAAGGTGTAGATGATCTCGCCGCGCCAGAAATTGTCGTCCATCAGCAACCGGCGCAACATCGACAGATGCTCGTCACCGAACGCGGTGCCACACGAGGCGACCGCGGTCGTCACACCCGCCAGGTGCATGGCCATCACATCGGTGTAGCCCTCGACCACCACCGCCTGATGGCTCTTGGCGATCTCCCGCTTGGCGTGGTCGAGACCGAACAGCACCTGGGACTTCTTGTACAGCACCGTTTCCGGCGTGTTGATGTACTTGGCGGTCATCTGGTCGTCGTCGAACAGGCGCCGCGCGCCGAAACCTATGACATCGCCGCTCAGATTCCGGATCGGCCACAGCAGCCGCCGGTGGAACCGGTCGATGGGACCGTGCCGGCCGGGCTTGGACAGCCCCGCCGCCTCCAGCTCCTTGATGTCGAAACCCTTGCGCAGCAGGTATTTCGTCAGCGTGTCCCAGCCTGCCGGGGCGTAACCGCAGCCGAACTGCCGCGCCGCGTTGGCGTCGAAATTGCGGTCGGTGAGATACGTGCGCGCCACCTCCGCACCCGGTTCCCGCAGTTGCGCCTGATAGAACTTGTGCGCGGCCGCATTGGCGGCGACCAGCCGGGAGCGGGTGCCACGGTCGCGCTGCACCGAGGTCCCGCCACCCTCGTAGTTGATCGTGTAGCCGATCCGGTCGGCCAGCTGCTCGACCGCCTCGACGAATCCGACGTGGTCGATCTTCTGCAGGAAGGCGAACACGTCGCCGCTCTCACCGCAGCCGAAGCAGTGGAAATGGCTGTGATTCGGCCGCACATGGAACGACGGCGACTTCTCGTCGTGGAACGGGCACAGCCCCTTCAGCGAATCCGCACCGGCACGCTTGAGCGACACATATTCACCGACGACATCCTCGATGCGTACGCGTTCACGTATTGCCGCGATATCGCGATCCGGAAGTCGACCTGCCACGAAATCCGAGTCTAGCCGCGTGCCGGTCGGCCCACGCCGACGACCGGGGTCATCGGGCCGCGATCCGCTCCAATCTGCTCTCGGTGTAGGAGGCGATCTGGTCGACGATCACGCGTACCCGGGCGGTGTCGTCGGTGGCCGCCTCCCACCACGGCAGCAGGATCGGGTCGAGACCCTGGGGGGCGCCGGCCAGCAGGCGGTCGGCCACGTATCGGATGCGCTCGCGCTGTTCGGCCTGGCGTTCGTGGTGTCGGGGGTCGGACATCACGTATCGCAGCGCGACCGTTTTCAACAGCGCGACCTCCGCGGCCACCACGGCCGGCACCTCCAGATCGGCCGCGTAGCGGCACAGTGACTGCCCGGTCCACGCCGCGCGGGTCGCCTCCACCGCCGCGGTCGCGAACCGGCCGACCAGATCGCTGGTCAGCCGCTTGAGGGCGACCGAGGCGCGCAGGGTGCCGTCATAGCCGGCGGCCTCGGCGATCACCGGCAATTGCGACAGCCGCCGGCCGGCCGCGATCAGGTCGTCGGCGGACAGGTCGCGGTGCCGACGCTGGCCCAGTTCGGCGAGAGCGGCCTGTTCGGCCGGATCGGCGAGCGCTCGCAGATCGATCCGGCCCGCGATCACCCCGTCCTCCACGTCGTGCACCGAATACGCCACGTCATCGGACCAGTCCATGACCTGCGATTCCAGCGACTGCCGACGCTCGGGCGCCCCCTTGCGGACCCAGTCCAGCCGGTCCAGATCGGCATCGTAGGCGCCGAACTTCGCACCGGAAGCCGTTCTGCCCCAAGGGTATTTGACGGTGGCGTCGAGGGCGGCGCGGGTCAGGTTGAGGCCGTAGCTCTCCCCCGCCGTATCGAAGACCTTCGGCTCCAAGCGGGTCAGAATCCGCAGGTTCTGTGCGTTGCCCTCGAACCCGCCGTAGGCGTCGGCGAATTCGTCGAGGGCGCGTTCGCCGTTGTGGCCGTACGGCGGATGGCCGATGTCGTGGGCCAGCCCGGCCAGATCGACCAGATCCGCGTCACAGCCCAGCCCCTCGGCGATGCTGCGCCCGATCTGGGCGACCTCCAGCGAATGGGTGAGCCGGGTGCGTGGCGTGTCACCGTCGCGCGGCCCCATCACCTGGGTTTTGTCGGCAAGTCGCCGCAGTGCCGCCGAATGCAGCACCCGGGCCCGGTCCCGCGCGAAGTCACTGCGGCGGGCGGGTGACGGCGACCACCGCAACCCCGCCGTGGGCGAGGTCTCGGACACCATGCGCTCGTGATCGCCGTCGACATACGGGCATTCGGGCATCGCGTCGAAACTCATGAGGGATACCGCCTGATACGTTTCTCACTGCTCCGCGGTGTATTTGAAATCCGCGGAGAAGTGGGTGAGCTGATACCACAGCAGGGCGCCGGTTTCGCGGGCGATGCCGTGGACCTGGGACTCCCGGGTGTAGACCGCCGGGCCGGTGCGGGTCGGCGCGGTCCACGCGTCCAGGCCGGCGTCGCGGGCCATGGTGCGGGTGCGCAGCGAATGCCACGGATCGCTGACCAGCACCGCCGACGACAGATCGCGGGCCCGCATCGCGGAGGCGACCGCCTCGATACTCTGCAGCGTGTCCGATCCGGTCTCCACGGCCAGCACCCGGTCGGCGGGCACGCCTCGATTCTTCAGATAGTTCTTACCGGAGGCGGCCTCGGTGTAGTTGTCGCCCACCTGTTTGCCGCCGACCGTGATAACCAGCGGCGCAACACCTTTGGTGTACAGGTGGTAGGCCTGGCCGAGCCGGGCCTCGAACACCGAGGACGGCGTGCCGTCGTATTGCGCGGCGCCCAGCACCACGATCGCGTCGGCACGGCTGTAGTCGTCGATCCGCGCCACCTGCCAGACCCGGAAGGCGGTGCCGCCGACGAGGACGATCCCGATGAGGACGGTGCCGGCGATCACCCGACGCAGCCAGCGCACGACCGCCGATCCGCGCGGACGGCGCGGCGCGACGGGCGGGCGGGTCGGTGCGGGATGGGTGAGGGCCGAGGGCATTCCCCGAGTGTGCCAGTGCTCGGTCACGCCACGATTGCGGAGCGCCGGATCGTCACGGTCGCCGGGCACCGGAACCGCTCACCAACCGCGTTGCCGCCACTGCTCGAGCTGCGGCCGCTCGGCACCCAGGGTGGTGTCGTCGCCGTGGCCCGGGTAGACGACCGTATCGTCGCCGAAGCGGTCGAACACCTTGCTGGTGACGTCGCTGTAGAGGGAATCGAAATCTTCCGGGGAGGTGGTGCGGCCGACACCACCCGGAAACAGGCAGTCGCCGGTGAACAGATGGGTGCGGCCGGAGCCGTCGGTAAGCGCCAGCGCGACGGATCCCGGGGTGTGTCCGCGCAGGTGGATGACGTCGAACCGCAGGTCGCCGATCGAGACGGTGTCACCGTCGGCGAGCAGCCGATCCGGCCGTACCGGAAGCGGTTCGGCGTCCAGGGCGTGCGCGGCGGTCGGTACGCCGGTGTCGGCGACCACGGCACTCAGGGCCTGCCAGTGGTCGAAATGCTGATGCGTGGTGACGATCAGCCGCAGCCGCCCCGGCACCTCCTGGTCCAGCAGGGCCTGGATGCGTTCGGATTCGTTGGCGGCGTCGATCAGCACCGCGTCGCCGGTGGCGGCGTCCTGCACCAGATAGACGTTGTTGTCCATACCGCCGACCGACATCTTGACGATCCGGGCGCCCGGCACGTCGCGCTGCTGCGGATTCGTGCCCGGCGCGACGTGGCCCGTATAGGGGATATCCAGCGTGATCACCCTGCCGATCGTAATCATCGGTTCCGACACGGGTCGGCCGGATCAACGCCCCTCGCGCCGTGTCGGCGGATACATTCGTGCTATGCCGCCGCACTCGCGTCCTCGACGATCACAGCCGCCGACGCTGCTCGCGTTGCTGCTGTCGATCGTGTTCGGGTTCGTGCTCGGCTGCTGCGGCCCGGCCGTCGCCGACGAACCGATGCGGCTCAACGAATACGTCACCGATTCCGCCCAGGTTCTCGACGGTCCGCAGCGCGACACCGTGCGCGCCTCGGTGGATGCGCTCTACACCGCGCATCGGGAGCGGCTGTGGGTGGTCTACGTCCGCGATTTCGGCGGCCTGGACCCGCAGACCTGGGGTCAGCGCACCGCGACCGCGTCCGGTTTCGGCGACCGTGATGTGCTGCTGTCGATCGCGACCAGCGACCGCTCCTATTCCTTCACCGGCGCGCTCCCGCCCTCGGTGAGCGACGCGGAACTGAACTCGCTGCTCACCGATCAGGTCGAGCCGAGACTGCACAACGGTCAGTGGGCCGAGGCCGCGGTGGCCGCGGCGGACGGATTGTCCACGGCCATGGGCGATTCCGGTGGTGTCGGGATCTGGCCGCTGATCGTGATCACCCTGATCGTGCTGGGTGTGATCGGTGTGGTGCTGGGTTATTCGCAGTTGCGCCGGCGGGCCCGGGGCCGCGCCGAGACCGACGCCGCCCGCGCGGTCGACCCGACCGACACCGCCGCGCTGGCTCAGCTGCGCCCGGACCTGCTCGAGTCCCGCTCGGCGCAGGTGCTGGTCGACACCGACAACGCGATCCGGGCCAGTGCCGAGGAACTGCGGCTGGCCACCGACGAATTCGGTGCCACCGCGACCGCTCCGTTCGCCGCCGCGCTCGAGTCGGCGAAACGGGCGATGGCACATGCTTTTTCGATCCGTCAGCGGCTCGACGACGACATCCCCGAAACCCCTGATCAGCGCCGCGATCTGCTGGTCGAGCTGATCGCCACCTGCGGGCGGGCCGATGCCGAACTCGACGACAAGGTGGCCGAATTCGACGCGATGCGCAATCTGCTGATCGACGCGCCACAACGGCTGGACACACTGACTCGCGATGTGGTCGATCTCACCGTGCGGCTGCCGCGCTCGGAGGAGACCCTGCGCCGACTGCTGGCCGCACAACCGGAATCGGTCACCGCGCCGGTGCGCGACAACGTGGCGATGGCACGGGAGCGAATCGGGTTCGCCGAGAACACGATCGAGCAGGGCCGCCAGGCCGCGGCCGAGCCGGTCGGTCGTCAGGGCGGGGTGGTCGCGGCGATTCGCGGCGCGGAGGCCGCGGTGACCGCCGCCCGCACCCTGCTCGACGCGGTGGACACCGCCGAAACCGATATCACCCAGGCACGGGCCGGCCTGCCGGCGGCGATCGACGAACTGGGCCGCGACCTCGAGACCGCGCAGGGCCTGACCGAACACGGCGGCCCGGAACTGGCGGCGGCGATGTCGGGCGCTCGCACCGCATGGGAAGCGGCCCGGACCACCGGGGACCGCGATCCGCTCGGCACGTTCCACCGCGCGGTCGCGGCCGATACCGCACTGGATCGCGCGGTCGCCGCGGCCGGTGAGCGCAAACTCGCCGCCGAGCAGCTGCGGCGCCGCCTGGACCAGGCCGTGATCGCCGCGCAGAGCCAGGTCCGCGCGGCCGCCGATTTCATCGACACCCGCCGCGGCGGTATCGACGCCGCGCCCCGTACTCGCCTGGCCGAAGCGCAGCGCAATCTCGGTCGGGCGCAGGAGCTTTCGGCCACCGACCCGCAGGCGGCGCTGAGCAGTGCGCAACAGGCCGCCGATCTGGCCACCCGCGCACTGCACGCCGCCGAGGCCGATGTGCGGGAGTGGCAGACCCGTCGCCCGGCTTCCGGCACGTCACAGGCCGGTGCGGTACTGGGCGGAATTCTGATCGACAGCCTGCTGCGCGGCGCGGGGAGCGGCTATCGCGGCCGTTCGATGGGCGGATCCGGATGGGGTCCGGCCTCTTTCGGCGGCTCCGACAGTTCCCGCCGGATCAGCCGCGGCGGGCGATTCTGATCTGCTCGTCTCACCGCGCCGGTGGCACGGCCTCGCCGGTGCGCGGCGCGAGCCACTGCTGCAGTTCGATCAGATTGCCCTCGGGGTCGCGCAGATAGGCGCAGCGCAGGCGTCCGTCGTATTCGACGGGCTCGCCCGAGATTTCGGCGCCGCGGGCGGTGATCGCGGCGAGATAATCGTCCAGGTCGTCGACCCGCAACGACACCATCGCCGCGTCGGCGGGCTGGACCGGCGCCACGTCGCCATCCGACGACGAGCGCGAGTCGACCCCGGACCGCAAGGTATCCCCCAGCGCCGCCGCCAGATTCGCGCGCTCGTGCAGCGCGAGCGTGCTGCCCAGCTCAGGTTTGAACGCCGCGTAGGGCGGGCGCGGGTCGTCGGTTTGCGGTGTGAGTCCGAGAACGTCGCGATAGAACGCTACGCAGCGGTCGAATTCGGACACGATCAGGCGGATCTGCGTCAGATGCACATCGGCGAATCTACGCCCGCCGCGGCGGGGGCCGCTCACAACCAGCCGAGACGTTCGGCCGCGCGGACGGCCTCGGCACGAGTGCGGGTGCCGGTCTTGCCGATCGCTGCCGAGAGATGGTTGCGGACGGTTCCCTCGGACAGATGCAGCCGCTTCGCGATGACCCCCGCCGTCGACCCGTCCGCCGCCGCGGCGAGCACCTCGCGCTCGCGTGCGGTGAGCGGAGAGGTTCCGGCGGTGAGGGTTTCGGTGGCCAGCGCCGGATCCACCACTCGCAGGCCCATGTGGACGCGCCGCACCGCATCCGCCAATTCCCGTGCGGGCGTGTCCTTCACGACGAATCCGCCGGCTCCGGCGTCGATGGCGCGACGCAGGTAGCCGGGCCGGCCGAAGGTGGTCACCATCAGAATTCGGATACGCGGGAATTCCGCATGCAGCTGCGCCGCCACCGAAATTCCGTCCATTCCGGGCATTTCCACATCGAGCAGCACCACATCCGGCGTGGTGCGCCGCACGGCGTCCAGAACCTCGTCGCCCCGGCCCACCTCGGCCACCACCTCGAGGTCTGCCTCCAGCCCGAGCAGCGCCGCCAGCGCGCCCCGCACCAGCGCCTGATCGTCGGCGAGCAACAACCGGATCACCGGCGTCGCCCCCGTCGCGGTTCACCGCTCGACATCATCACACGCACAGTTGCGACCCTAATGCGACTGGCGGGGTATCCGCCGCCCGACCGGCGAAGGCACCTTCGTCCGCCCGCCCGGGCGCACATCCGCGTGACCTTCGCCGGTCCGAGTTGCCGAATCCCCTCGCCTGCTCAACTCCGCCTGTCGGCCGTCGGGAACTCCGCGGCGATCAGCGTTCCCCCGCCGGACGGTGTCTCGACCGTCAGGTTGCCGCCCCCGGCGCGCACCCGGTCGCGCAAACCGGTCAGCCCGGAACCGAAGGTATTGCCGGACAGACCTTTTCCGTCATCGCGCACCTCGATGCGCGACTCGCTCACCCACACCCGGCAGTGGCCGGCGCCGCTGTGGCGCACCACATTCGTCACCGCCTCGCGCAGGACCCATCCGAAGATCACCGCATGGCGCGTGGGGAGCTCGGCGGGATCCGGGAGCTCCGCCTCGATACCGGCCGCGCGCAGGGCCGTCCGGGCGTTGACGAGTTCGGTCGCGAGCGACACCTCGCGCAGGCCGCCGACGGTGTCGCGCACCCCCGCCAGCGCCTCCCGGGCCAGGCGCTCCACATCGGCCAGCTCCTGCCGGGCGCGGGCGGGATCGGTGTCGAGCAGCCGTTGGGCCAGTTCGGTTTTGACGGTGATGACGGTCAGCGAGTGGCCCAGGATGTCGTGCACGTCGCGGGCCACCCGGTTGCGTTCCTCCACGATCGCCAGCTCGCCCTGCTGGCGGCGAGTCAGTTCCCGCAGCTGTCCGCGCCGCCGGCCGACTTCGCGGCCGGTCCACATCACCACCGGAATGAACGCGAAATACAACGGGGCACTGCCGTAATGCAGCGACAGGCCGATCAACAGCGCGGCTGTCCCGGCCACCACCGCACCGGATTTGGCCGGGGGCAGGACGAACACGGCGCCGGCCGCGACGTAGATGGCGGTGCCGAGGCCGGTGACGCCCAGCAGCACCGTCAAACTCGCGGCGAGGGCCGCCAGCGCGCCCACCACCAGCCATCGCGGCCATTCGTAGGACACCGGCAGCCCCGCGTGCGCGTGCTTCTCCTCCCAGTCCGGTTGCCGGAACGGACCGAAGCACGAGGCCGTCAGCACCCAGAAGACCGCGAGGCAGACGGCCGCCGCGACGGCCCGCCCGCGATGCCCGTCCTGCCATTGCGAGACGATCGGCGCGATCAGATACAGCAACCAGACCAATGCCAGCACCGCGCCGAAGAGCAGGCGTCGATGCTGGATGGCGGTCTGCGGGGCGGGTTCGTGGTCCATTCTGCGGGCGATCCGGTCCAGCGCTCCCGAAATCGGCCGATCGACCGGAGGTACCCGCATCGTCACCCTCCGTCTCCCGCCTCGGCCGGCGCCGCCGGATTTCGACGCTACCGCACCGTCCACCGGGGCGGACGGTGCGGCGCGTCGGTCAGCGAGCGGTGTCACGCCGGAACAGAACCGCGGCTCCGCGGGCGAAGACCGACGCCCAGACCACGATGTTCAGCACCGCCAGTGCGGCGGAACCGGCAGTGGTGTCGCCGAGCGGCAACCGGGCCAGCGTCGCGACGCCGTTGGTCGGGAAGACCTTCGACACCGTTTCCAACCAGCCGTGCAGCGGCATGAACAATCCACCGGCGAACGACAGCAGTGCCAGCACCGGGCCGAGGATCTGCATCACGTTCTCCGAGGGCAGCACATATCCCATGAACAGTCCGAATGCCGCGAAGACCACGGAGGTCAGCCACGCGATCAGGAAGCAGCCCACCCACGCACCGGTGGTCAGATGCGCGCCGGTCACCGCGCCGGCGACGAAAACGACGACGACCGAACACAATCCGAGCACCATCGCGCCGGCCACTTTGGTGGCGACGTAGGCGGCCGGGCTCAGCGGCGTGAGACGCAGCTGACGCACCCAACCGGCGGCACGTTCCACCGCCACCATGGCGCCGCCGCTGGTGGTAGCCAGCATCGCCCCGTAGACGGCCATCGACACCATCACGTAGGCGGTGACATTCGCCGAGCCGTAGGTCTCGTTGCGGTAGGAGTTCTGGGCGCCGAAAATCACGAAGAACACCACCGGCATCACCAGCGCGAAGATGACGGTGCGGCGGTTGCGCAGCATGCGGCGCAGTTCGAGCAGCAGGAATCCCCAGCTGAATCCGCCGGCGCTCGGACCGATGGCGCGGGGCACGGTCGATGTGGTCATCTCAGTTGTCTCCGGTCAGTGCGAGGAAGGCGTCTTCGAGATTGCGGCCGGTGATTTCGATGTCGACGGCCGGTGTCCTGGTCAGCAGATAGCGGGCGACCGCGTCGGAGTCGTTGCCGTGCACCAGCACTCGATCACCACGCTGCTCGACCCGGTCCACGCCGGCGAGGGCGAGCAGGCTCGCCGGGTCGGCGTCGGGCAGCGTCGCCGAGACCGTGCGACCGGAGGCCAGATTCTTCACCGATGCGGCACTGCCGTCGGCCACGACCCGGCCGCCCCGCACCAGCACGATGCGGTCGGCGTAGGCGTCGGCCTCGTCGAGGTAGTGGGTGGCGAAGACGACGGTGCGTCCGAGACCGGCGTCGGCGCGGATGGCGTTCCAGAAATCGCGGCGACCCTCCACGTCCATGCCGGTGGTCGGCTCGTCGAGGATCAGCAGGTCCGGATCGGGCAGCAGCGCGAGAGCGAAGCGCAGGCGCTGCTGCTGACCACCGGAGCATTTACCCACCATGCGGTCGGCGATGCCGTCGATTCCGGCGCGGACGAGCACCTCCCGGGCGGGGCGCGGATGGCGGTGCAGGGACGCGACGACCCGCACCGTTTCGCCGACGGTGAGATCCGGAAGCAGGCCGCCCGATTGCAGAACCGCCGAAACTCGGCCCGCCGCAACCGCTTCCGCCGGTGTTCCGCCCAGAATGCGGGCGGTGCCCGCGTCGGGGCGCAGCAGGCCCAGCATCATGTCGATGCTGGTGGACTTCCCGGCACCGTTGGGTCCCAGGAAGGCGACCACCTCACCCGCGGTGACGGTCAGATCGAGTCCGTCGACCGCGCGGACGGGCCCGGCGGAACTGCGGAAGGTTTTGGTCAGTCCGCGAAGCTCGATCACCGGTGCGGCGGCGACCCGTTCCGCCGAACCGGATGTCATTGCTGATGTCATGGTTCCACTGTCGCGTGGAGCCGGGCCTCGTACCTGGCCCGACCGTCACGACTGTGCCATGACAGATGTCATGGCAGCAGGACGATCTTGCCCCGGGTGTGGCCGCGCTCGAGTTCGGTGAACGCCGCGCGCACCTCGGCGAGCGGATAGGTGGCGGCGATCGGAATCCGGACGGCCCCCGCGGCGGCCAGTTCGGCCAGCTGGGCGAGCACGTCGATGGTGTCGGCGGCCGCATTTCCCTCCGCCTTGACGCCGTACTTCTCCACCGCGGCGAAATCGATGATCGTATCGATGCGTTCGGGCTTCACGCCGAGATCGAGGGCGAGTTCGACGTAGCCGTTGCCGTGCGTATCGATGAAGGCGTCGATACCGGCGGGCGCCGCCTCCCGGAGGCGCTCGGCGAGACCGTCACCGTACTCCACCGCGACCGCCCCCAGCTCGCGCAGATAGTCCTGGTTGTCCGGCCCCGCGATGCCGATCACCGTCACCTCCCGGGCCCGAAGCAGTTGCACCACAATGGATCCCACGCCACCGGCCGCGCCGGACACCGCGATGGTGTCACCGGCCTCCGGGCTCACGGCCCGCACGGCGGCGAAGGCGGTGGTGCCCGCGACGTACAGCGATCCGGCGACCTCCCAGGACAGGCCCACCGGCTTGGGGGTGACCTGCTGGGCCGGCACCACCACCCGGGTGGCGTGGCTGGAGCGCTTATCGCTGAATCCGAGCACCTCGTCGCCGACGGCGATCCCGCTCACCCCCTCGCCCAGGGCGACGATGCGCCCGGCGAAATCGGTGCCCTCGCCCTCGGGGAAGGTGGCGGGCCAGCGCTCGTGCAGCGAGCCGTTGCGGATCTTGGCCTCACCCGGGTTGATCCCCGCGGCCACCACCTCGACCGCGACCTGTCCGGGCCCGGGCTGCGGATCCGGTATCTCGCGAACCTCGAGCACATCGATATCGCCGTAACGATCGAACTTGACCGCCTGCGCCATGATCAGGACCTTTCGTCGCACCTGTGGGCCGGGCCCGGCAGCACCCCAGGGGCGCGCCGGATCTCTCGGATTGCTCAGTGCTCGGAACGACCCGGACCACGGCGATATTTCCGCCGATCCCACTTCTGCGTGCGATTCGCCCCGATAACGCCCGGGTCTTCGGTTATGTCCGAATCCGGATGCGAGAGACCCGTCCGCGCCGCGGTGAACTCAGGCGCCCAGAAGGCGCTGCGCCAGGTAGCCCTCCACCTGGTCGAGCGCGATCCGCTCCTGCGCCATCGAGTCCCGCTCGCGCACGGTGACGGCCTGGTCCTCGAGGGTGTCGAAGTCGACCGTGATGCAGAACGGGGTGCCGATCTCGTCCTGGCGGCGGTAGCGGCGGCCGATCGCGCCGGCGTCGTCGAAGTCGACATTCCAGTTCCTGCGCAGTTGCGCGGCAAGGTCTTTCGCCTTCGGCGACAGATCGGCGTTGCGCGACAACGGAAGTACGGCGGCCTTCACCGGCGCGAGGCGGCGGTCCAGGCGCAGTACGGTCCGCTTCTCCATGACGCCCTTGGCGTTCGGCGCCTCGTCCTCGGTGTAGGCGTCGATCAGGAAGGCCATCAGCGAGCGGGTCAGGCCGGCCGCGGGCTCGATCACGTACGGCGTGTAGCGCTCGTTGGTGTTCTGGTCGAAGAAGCTCAGATCGGTGCCGGAATGCTTGGAGTGGGTCGACAGGTCGAAATCGGTGCGGTTGGCGACACCCTCGAGCTCACCCCATTCGCTGCCCTGGAAGTGGAAGCGGTACTCGATATCGACCGTACGGGTCGAATAGTGCGAGAGCTTCTCCTTCGGGTGCTCGTAGAGCCGCAAATTCTCCGGGTCGATGCCGAGGTCGGTGTACCAGGCCAGGCGGGTGTCGATCCAGTACTGGTGCCACCGCTCGTCCTCACCCGGCTTGACGAAGAATTCCATCTCCATCTGCTCGAATTCGCGGGTGCGGAAGATGAAGTTGCCGGGGGTGATCTCGTTGCGGAAGCTCTTGCCGATCTGCGCGATTCCGAACGGCGGCTTCTTGCGCGCGGTCGTCATCACGTTCGCGAAGTTCACGAAGATGCCCTGCGCGGTCTCCGGACGCAGATAGTGCAGGCCCTCCTCGGACTCGATCGGCCCGAGGTAGGTCTTGAGCATCATGTTGAAATCGCGCGGTTCGGTCCACTTACCGACGGTGCCGCAATCCGGGCAGCCGATCAGCTCCATGGACACGCTGTCCGGATCGTCGATCTTGTGCTTCTCGGCGTACGCCTCCTGCAGGTGGTCCTGCCGGTGCCGCTTGTGGCAGTTCAGGCATTCGACCAGCGGGTCGTTGAAGACGCTGACGTGCCCCGAGGCCACCCACACCGGCCGCGGCAGGATGATCGCGGAATCCAGGCCGACCACATCGTCGCGGCTGGTGACCATGGCCCGCCACCACTGCTTCTTGATGTTCTCCTTGAGCTCCACACCCAGCGGACCGTAATCCCACGCCGACCGGGTCCCTCCGTAGATCTCGCCGCTGGGGTATACCAGACCCCGGCGCTTGGCGAGATTCGCGACGGTGTCGATCTTCGACTTGGGTGCCACGGCTGGAGCTCTCCCTCTGGATGATGGGTTCGATCGATTCGCCCCAGCCTAGCGACACGTCGAGGCACACCGCGAAGCAGTATCGCGACCGGGCGACTGATATCGGGAGCACATGGGTAACTCGGCGGGGACGCCCAGAACCGGCCCACCACACACCGCCGGCCCGACACGAAAATCTTGGAGCAGTCACGACACGCAAAAGACGCGGAGAGGCGGGCCGACGGCACAGCCTCCTTGACATGCGCACGTGTGCATATCAATAATGGCATCGGTTTCCAATAAGGAGTTGGTTCGATGACCGCCGACAGCGGTGTCCCCGCGCGTCGAAGCCGCGTCGCCGTCGAGGCGCCCACGCCGATCCCGCACGACCCGTATCCCTATCGCGCCCCGACCCCCCCCGCGGTCCCCGCCCGCACCACGCTCGACAACGCTGGCGAACTGCTGCGCGCGCTGGCCGCGCCGGTGCGGATCGCGATCGTGCTGCAGCTGCGCGAATCGCCGCGCTGCGTGCACGAATTGGTCGATACGCTCGGCGTCACCCAGCCCCTGGTCAGCCAGCATCTGCGCATTCTGAAGTCCGCGGGCGTGGTGCGCGGTGAACGCACCGGCCGTGAGGTGATCTACGAATTGGTCGACGACCATCTGGCACGCATCGTCGTCGACGCCGTCGCACACGCCGAGGAAGGATGACCGTGCCGGAGAAGACGGACACCGCCGAGAAGACCGTCGGAATTCGCAGCACCCGCCAGCGCAGCGCGATCACCGCACTGCTGGGCGATATAGAGGAATTCCGTTCGGCCCAGGAACTGCACGACGAACTACGCCGCCGCGGTGAGGGCATCGGCCTGACCACCGTCTACCGCACCCTGCAGTCCCTCGCCGACGCCGGCAAGGTCGACGTCCTGCGCACGGACACAGGCGAATCCGTGTACCGGCAGTGCTCCAAGGGCCACCATCACCACCTGGTCTGCCGCCAGTGCGGGCGCACCGTCGAGGTGGAGGGCCCCACCGTCGAGGCCTGGGCCGCGGCGATCGCCGGCGAGCACGGATTCACCGACATCAGCCACACCATGGAAGTGTTCGGCACCTGCCGCGACTGCGCCCACATCGCCGGCTGAGTCGATCAGCCGCACACCGGGCCGGTCAGGGCACCAGGCCTTGGCGGGCGCGGCCCGCGCCGGACAGGACGAGCAGCAGCATCGTCGCCAGGGCGTCGTCGTCGAGGCCGGCTGCCGGGAAGGTGTAGCGCAGCAGGACGTCGGCGAGCTTCTCGTGGGCGATGATCGTCAGCGAGCCGAACTGCAGGGCGTTGTTGCGATCGGCGACTCGCTTGTGCAGTTGCGGCTTCAAGGGGCGATCCCAGGCGAGCACGCAGGTCAGCGTGAGGACGTCCAGGCCCGGCGCCAGCGTGACGCCGCGCAGCGAGCACAGCGCGCCCTCGTATTCGAAGCCGAGGGCGTCACCTTCCTCCTCCCGCACGGTCACATCGCATCGACGCAGGCAGGCGGCGGCTTGGGCCTGCAGTTCCCGGGCGACGGTCAGATCGTTGCTCACTTCACGCCACCGAACCGGCGATCGCGCTTGGCGTACTCCACACAGGCCTCCCACAGGTCGCGACGGTCGAAATCAGGGAACAGGGTGTGCTGGAAGACGAACTCCGCATAGGCGGACTGCCAGATCAGGAAGTTCGAACTGCGCAGCTCACCGGAGGGGCGCAGGAACAGATCCACATCCGGCATATCCGGCTCGTCGAGATACTTCGCGAAGGTCGATTCGGTGACTTTCTCCGGATCCAGCTGTCCGGCCGCCACCTTCCGCGCGATTTCCCGTGCCGCGTCGGCGATTTCGGCGCGGCCTCCGTAGTTGACGCACATCGTCAGCGTCATCACGGTGTTGTCCTTGGTGAGCTCCTCGGCGATCTCCAATTCCTTGATCACGCTGCGCCACAGGCGCGGTCGCCGGCCCGCCCAGCGCACCCGCACGCCCATCTCGTGCATCTCGTCGCGGCGGCGGCGGATCACGTCGCGGTTGAAGCCCATCAGGAATTTGACCTCGTCGGGGCTGCGCCGCCAGTTCTCGGTCGAAAAGGCATAGGCGGAAAGCCATTTCACGCCGATCTCGATACACCCCTCGACGGTGTCCATCAGCACCGCCTCGCCACGCTCGTGCCCGGCGGTGCGCGGCAGCCCCCGATCCTGGGCCCACCGGCCGTTGCCGTCCATCACCAGCGCCACATGCCTGGGCACGAACTCCGGCGGCAGCGCGGGCGGGGTGGCGCCCGACGGGTGCGGTGACGGCGGACGAATCGTGCGGGTGGTCTGGGAGCGGTTACCGATCACGCCACCTATCCTGCATCACCGCGCGCCGCCCGTGACCGGTGCCGTGGGATTTCCGCGCCGACCTGCGCCTCCGCATCCGCTCAGGGCTTGACGCCGACCGCGGCCCAGATGCCGAACGCCTCGTCGGCCCACGCGAGCCGCTCCTCCGGAATGTAGAACTCCGGATTCGGGTGCCAGCGGTGCATCGGGACCACGCCGGGCTCGACGAGCTCCAGCCCGTCGAAGAAGCGGGCGACCTCGGCCTTGTTGCGCAGGGCGACCTTCATCCCGGCCTGGGCGTAGACCGCCGCCACCTTCGCGAGTCGTTCCGGATTCACATCGCTGGAGGCGTGGGTGATGCTGAAGTACGACCCGGGCGCGAACGCGTCCAGATAGGTGCGCACGATGTCGTAGGCGCCCTCTTCGTCGGTGACGAAATGCATGATCGCGGCCAGGTTGAGCGCCACCGGCCGGGACAGATCGATCACCGCTCGGAACTGCTCCGAGCCGAGGATCACGTCCGGATCGCGCACATCCGCGGGAATGTATTCGGTACGCCCCTCCTCCGAGCCGATCATCAGCGCGCGGGCATGCGCCAGCACCAGGGGGTCGTGGTCGACGTACACCACGCGGCAACGCGGATCGACGGCCTGCACGGCGTTGTGCAGATTCGGTTCGGTCGGAATTCCGGTGCCGATGTCGAGAAACTGCCGCACACCATTGCGCGCCGCGAAACGTGCTGCCCGATGGACGAATTCGCGATTGGCCCGCGCGGCCTGCGCGGTCTCCGGAAACGCCTCCATCACCTTCGACGCGGCCTCGCGATCGGCCGGATAGTTGTCCTTGCCGCCGAGGTAGTAGTCGTACATCCGCGCCGAATGCGCCTTCTCCGTATCGAACTCGACAAGCTCGTGAGACATCGAAGCTTTCTCCGTAGGGTTGGTGGGACCTTCGAGTGAAATTACCCCGTCCGAGCCGCACGCAGGGCCCGCATTCCCGGAAACCTCTTGACCTGGAGTGCGCTCCAGGGCATAGCGTGCTCAACGGGAAGTCAGTCACTGACGAGGGAGAACTCCATGGAGCTCGGATTTCACATTCCTATCTTCGATATCGACGGCGGCACCCCCGCGATCGCGGGAGAGCTGGCGCGCGTGGGGCAGGCCGCGGAGGCGGCGGGTGCCACCTGGCTGTCGTTCATGGATCACTATTTCCAGATCGAACCGACCGGGCTACCGGCCGAGGCGAATATGCTGGAGGGATACACCACGCTGGGATACCTTGCGGCACATACCACCTCGATCGATCTCGGGCTGCTGGTCACCGGCGTGACCTATCGGCATCCTGGTCTGCTCGCCAAGATCGTCACCACTCTGGACGTGCTGTCGGGCGGACGGGCCACGCTGGGGATCGGGGCCGCGTGGTTCGAGCGGGAGCATCGCGGGCTCGGGGTCGAGTTCCCGCCGCTGGCCGAGCGGTTCGAGCGGCTGGAGGAGACGCTGCGGATCTGCGCGCAGATGTGGGATCCGCAGAACAACGGGCCGTTCGAGGGCAAGTACTACCAGCTGGCCGAGACGCTGTGCTCACCGCAGCCGATCCATCGCCCGAACGTCCTGATCGGCGGCGGCGGCGAGAAGAAGACGCTGCGGCTGGTCGCACAGTACGGCGACGCCTGCAATCTGTTCGGCACGTCGCCGGAGGACGTCGCCCACAAACTGGACGTGCTGCGCCGCCACTGCGACGACGTCGGTCGCGATTTCGACACCATCCGCACCACGATCATGGCCAACAATCCGCGCCCGAATCCGGACGTTCGCGACGAATTCGTCCGCAGCATGGCCGATTACGCGAAACTGGGCATCGACGCGGTGCTGATCACCCCGACCACGGGCTCACCCGCCGCGTGGATCGAGGCCATGGCGCCGGCAGTCCCGCAGCTGGCCGACCTCGGGTAGGCGGCGCCGGTCTATCCCACCCGCGACGCCGGCGGCTCCGCCGCCTCGTGCGGACGAGAGCGCTCGATCAACGGCAACGTCCGCAACTGCCGTTCCAGATGCCATTGCAGATGGGCGGCGGTGAGCCCGCTGGCCTGGCGGCGGACGGACTCGGCAACCACGTCGAGTCCGGTCCAGTCTCCGCGATTGAGCGCACTCATCAATTCCAGGACCCCGACCGCGGGCGTGGCCGAGCCGGGCGGACGGCAGTGCACGCAGACCGCTCCCCCGGCGGCCACGTGGAAGGCGCGGTGCGGGCCGGGGGTGGCACACCGGGCACATTCGTCGAGAGCGGGCGCCCAGCCCGCGAAACCCATGGCGCGCAACAGGAATGCGTCGAGGATCAGTTCGTGCGGGCGCCGGCCGGCGGCGATCGCGCGCAAGGCGCCGGCGGTCAGGGTGTGCAGGCGGGGCGCGGGGGCGCGCTCCTCACCGGCGAGACGTTCGGCGGTCTCCAGCACCGCGCACGCGGTGGTGTAGCGACCGTAGTCGGCGACGATATCGGCGGCGAACGCCTCCACGGTGGACACCTGCGTCACGGTGTCGAGGTTGCGTCCGGGATACAGCTGCACGTCGATATAGGCGAACGGTTCCAGCCGCGCGCCGAATTTCGACCGGGTGCGGCGCACCCCCTTCGCCACCGCCCGCACCAGCCCGTGCTGACGGGTGAGCAGCGTGACGATGCGATCGGCCTCCCCCAGCTTGTGCTGGCGCAGCACAATCGCCTGGTCCCGATACAACAACACGTTCACAGTCTCCCACGCCACCCCGACGCGCCCGCGCCCCCACGCCACTCGACACCGATCGGAAGACACGCACCCGACCCGGCCACCGAGTCGCCGAGCATCCGCCCCCTCGGGTGCGCCGGGCCTTCGTGGCCTCTACACGCTGCGCGGCAGTCCCTCCGCATACAGCTGCGCGATGCGGGGTGCGTGAATTGTGCGCAGCATCAACGTGGTCCAGCCGGTGCGGATCGGGTCGATCGCGCCGCGGTCGGCCTCGACGAGCATGCGCTCGGGCCCCTGCAGTTCCATGGTGACGGCGGGATGACCCAGCCAGACGTCGACCAACGCCTCCTGATTACCCCAGATGACAAGGCGTTTTCTGCTCATCCCGATGGTTCCGCCGACGATGTTCTCCCAACTGGAGGAACCGTAGTGCAGTGGCGTCCGATAATTGCGTCTGGCCAGCGATCCACTCACCGGGCCGAATACGACGATCCCTTCCGATTCCAGATCCGAACGCACTTGTGGCGGCAGCTCTTTCGAGCCGAACGCCCGGGACATCCACTTCACGCCAGGATCGTAGGCCCGTCTCACAATGTGCGTGCGCACACAGTTCGCCCGCTCCTGCGGAAATACCGGAATCGCACATCACAATTCGACTACGGCCCACCTGCGAATCCGATATGGGCGGTTGGCCGGACGCGCGCTGGGTTTCGCGCGCGCCCCGAGACGGACATCACAGAAGACGACGGCATCGACGCGAGACCTGAGGCCGAACCCCGTAACCGCACCGGTTCGAGGCCGATCCCCGGGGGAGCCTCGATCAGAAGCCCAGCTTGCGCAGCTGCTTGGGATCGCGCTGCCAGTCCTTGGCGACCTTCACGTGCAGATGCAGATAGATGCGGGTGCCCAGGATGTGCTCGATCTGCTTGCGCGCCGCGGTGCCGACCTCTTTGAGCCGCGCGCCGCGTTTGCCGATGATGATCGCCTTCTGACTCGGCCGCTCCACGTACAGCAGGGCATGCACGTCGAGCATGTCCTCGTGTTCCTCGCGCGGCATGATCTCCTCGATCACCACCGCCAGCGAATGCGGCAGCTCATCGCGCACACCCTCCAGCGCCGCCTCGCGGATGAGCTCGGCCATGAGGGTTTCCTCGGGCTCGTCGGTCAGCTCACCGTCGGGGTAGAACGCCGGGCCCTCCGGCATCTTGGACGCGATCACATCGACGAGCAGTTCGACCTGTTCACCCTTGGCCGCGGAGACCGGAACCACCTCGGCCTCGGGGCCCAGCAGTTGCGAGACCGCGAGCAGTTGCTCGGCGACCTGCGGCTTGTCCACCTTGTCGATCTTGGTGACCACGCCGAGCAGAGTCGTCTTCGGCGCCATCTGCCGGACCTGCTGCACGATCCAGCGGTCACCCGGTCCGATCTTCTCGTCGGCCGGAATGCACAGCGCGATCACGTCGACCTCGGAGTAGGTGTCGCGCACCAGATCGTTGAGGCGCTGCCCCAGCAACGTGCGCGGCCGGTGCAGTCCCGGAGTGTCGACCAGGATCAGCTGAGCGTGGTCGCGATGCACGATGCCGCGGATGGTGTGGCGCGTGGTCTGCGGGCGCGAGGACGTGATCGCGATCTTCTGGCCGACCATGGCGTTGGTCAGCGTGGATTTGCCGGTATTGGGCCGGCCGACGAAACAGACGAAGCCGGAACGGAATTCGCCCTCGCCGGGCTGCTCGACGCTCATCGTGCCGTCTCGGTTCCGGCGTCGACGGTGCGGTAGGTCGCACCCTTGCGATCGGTGACGATGACCACGGCCGAGGCGCTCACCTCGCGCACCGCGGCCACACCCGGATCGGCATCCTGCCCGCCGACCAGCACCGCCGCCTCGAACCCCTCCGCACCGCTGGAGATCGCGGCCGCGACCGCCGCCTGCAGCGCCGACAGCGACAACGCGTTCAGGTCCACCGCGCCGGCGGCGTAGGTACGGCCGTCGGTATCGCGGATCGCCGCGCCCGCCACCCCGCCGGTGCGTCCCATCGCACCGCGGGCCAGCACCAGCAGTTTGCCGTCCTCGGCGCTCAATTCGCCGGTGTTCGATTCGGCGGTTTCACCCTCGGTCATCGCCATCTCCGTTCTCGTATCTCGACGTCTCTTCCCGCCCCTGACGGTCGCCGCGCACCGCATCCGCGAGCGCGCCCGACAGTTCGCCCGACTCCCCCGCCCGGCGCGCGACGACGGTGTGCACGCGCACCCGCCCCCTGGTATCGGCGCCGCCCTCGCCCTGCAGCAGCAGCCCGTGCGCGACGACCTCCGATCCCGGCAGCGGCACCCGGCCCAGTGTGTGGGCCAGCATGCCGCCGACGGTGTCGACGTCCTCCTCCTCGATCTCCAGGCCGAACAGCTCGCCCAGATCCTCGACCGGCAGCCGGGTGGAGACGCGGTAGACGCCCTCGCCCAGTTCCTCCACCGGCGCGATCTCGTCGGTGTCGTATTCGTCGGCGATCTCGCCGACGATCTCCTCGAGGACGTCCTCGATGGTGACCAGCCCGGCGATCCCGCCGTATTCGTCCACCAGCAGCGCCATGTGATTGCGGCGACGCTGCATCTCGTCGAGCAGAGCGTCGAGCGGTTTCGAGTCGGGCACGAACACGGCCGGCCGCATCACCGCCCGCACCTGCACACTGCGGCCCCGATCCGCATACGGCACAAGATCTTTCAGATAGACCACGCCGAGGATGTCATCGACGTTCTCGCCGACCACGGGAATGCGCGAATGCCCGGACCGCACGGCCAGCGACATCGCCTGCGCCACCGTCTTGTCCGCCTCGATCCACACCATCTCGGTGCGCGGCACCATCACCGCGCGCGCCGCGGTGTCGCCGAGTTCGAACACCGACTGGATCATGCGGCGTTCCTCGGAGTCGACCACACCGCTCTGCTGCGCCATATCGACGATCTCGCGCAGTTCCACTTCGGAAGCGAAGGGGCCGTTGCGAAATCCGCGCCCCGGAGTGATGGCGTTACCGATCATGATCAGCAACCGGCTCACCGGGCCGAGCAGCGCCCCGATCGCCTGCACCGGCAGCGCGGCCGCCAGCGAGATCGAATACGCGTGCTGGCGGCCCAGCGTGCGCGGGCCGACACCGATGACGACATAGTCGATCACGACCATGATCACCGCGGTCACGGCCAGCGCCCACCCCCAGCTGAGCACCTCGCCGAGTGCGGCCACCAGCAGGACCGTCGCCGCGATCTCACAGGTCAGCCGCAGCAACACCATGAGGTTCACATAGCGCGGCCGGTCGATCGTGATCCGGGCCAGTCGGCGGGCGCCCGGCCGGTCGGCGCGGACCAGATCCTCCACCCGCGCCGCCGAAACCGTCATCAACGCGGAATCGATCGCCGCGAAGACACCGCCGACGGGCACCAGCAGAATCGCCAGCAGCAGCGGGATCAGCGCATTCACGCTCTGCCCTCGGCCGCCCGAGCTCGGGCCCGGGTGGTGACGCTCATGCGGGATCCAGGGGATCGCCGGGGGCGGTGAATCCGGTCTTGCCCAGCAGGCGGCGGTCACGCTCGGCCAGTTCGGCACGGCGGGCGGCCTCGCGCAGGCTTTCGTACCATTCGGCGAGCAGACGGTTCTGCAGGCCGAACATCACCTTCTCCTCTTCCGGCTCGGCGTGGTCGTAGCCGAGCAGATGCAGCACTCCGTGGACGGTCAGCAGCGCCAGCTCGTGGTCGAGGGAATGGCCGGCCTTACCGGCTTGAGCGGCGGCGAATTCCGGGCAGAGCACGATGTCGCCGAGCATCGAGGGGCCCGGTTCGGCGCCGTCGGGGCGGCCACCGGGTTCGAGTTCGTCCATCGGGAACGACATCACATCGGTGGGACCCGGCAGATCCATCCACCGCATGTGCAGGTCGGCCATGGTATCGAGATCGACGAGCACCATCGACAATTCGGCCGCCGGATGCACGTCCATCCGTTCGATCGCGAACCGCGCGACGCTGACCAGATCCGGTTCCGATACGTCGATGCCCGACTCGTTGGCGATCTCGATACTCACCCTGCCAGCCTAATGGGGGCCGTGCGAGGGCTCACCACCACATCAGCGGCGAGCCGCTCCGGCTACTCAGCGGCGAGCCGCTCCGGCAACTCAGCGGCGAGCCGCCTTGTCGGCCGCGCGGCGCTGGGCGCGGTTACCGCCCGGGTAGTGCCGCGCCACCTGCGGGCGGGCATCGGACTCGTAGCGCTCGTAGGCGTCGACGATGTCCGAGACCAGCCGATGGCGAACCACGTCACTGGAGGTGAGCTCCGCGAAATGGATGTCGTCCACATCGGTGAGGATGTCGCTGACCACCCGCAGTCCGGACCTGGTCCCGCCGGGCAGGTCGACCTGTGTGACGTCGCCGGTGACGACGATCTTCGAGCCGAAGCCGAGCCGGGTCAAAAACATCTTCATCTGTTCCGGCGTGGTGTTCTGCGCCTCGTCCAGGATGATGAACGAATCATTGAGGCTGCGTCCGCGCATGTACGCCAGCGGCGCGACCTCGATCACGCCGGAGGCCATCAGCTTCGGAATCGCCTCGGGGTCCATCATGTCGTGCAGGGCGTCGTAGAGCGGGCGCAGATACGGGTCGATCTTCTCGTTCAGCGTGCCCGGCAGGAAGCCCAGACGCTCCCCGGCCTCCACTGCCGGACGGGTGAGGATGATGCGGGTGACCTGCTTGCTCTGCAGCGCCTGCACGGCCTTGGCGACCGCCAGATAGGTCTTACCGGTACCGGCCGGGCCGATGCCGAAGACGATGGTGTGCTCGTCGATGGCGTCGACGTAGCGCTTCTGGTTCAGCGTCTTCGGGCGGATGGTCTTGCCGCGCCGGGCGATGATGTCCAGACTCAGCACCTCGGCGGGGGAATCGGAGGATCCCTCGGTCAGCATGGAGACCGTATGCCGGACCGCTTCCGGGGTGACGACGCGGTTGTGCGCGGTCAGCGCCACGAGCTGCTCGACCACCCGCTCGGCCAGCGCCACATCGGCGGCCTTACCGGTGAGGGTGACCGAATTCCCGCGTACGTGGATGTCGGCGTCGAGCAGACCTTCGAGTTCACGCAGGTTCGCGTCGGCGGAACCGAGGAATCCGAACACGGACTCGGGGGCCAGTTCGATGCTGGAACGCACCGTCCGGGCCGCTGGACCCGAACCGTTACCATTGCCGGGGGCACCGGCTCCGATGCCGGTCGTGGGTGTTGTCGGGTCGCCGATATCGCCTGATGTTCGCAAAAGGAGCTATGGCCTGCTTTCCGGTCTCGAACGGATCCTCTCCTGTTCTCAAAGTCTATCGCGCGGCACCGACACCGCCCACTTATTTGATCTCCAGCCGCAGCTCAGAGGCCGCTCACCCGGAAGATGAGGGTGTCACCGTCCGTTCACCGACCACTGCGGCGCGCCCATTCGACGGCGAAGTCACGAAAGGTGCGTACCGCCTCGCCGGGCACCGCGTCGGCCGACCAGATCAGCCCGACCGCGCGGGCGGCGCCCGGATCCGACAGCGGAACCAGCACCGGCCCGGGCTGCGGTCCCCGCACCGCCGGCTCCTCCAGCGGCAGCAACGCCACGCCGAGTCCCGCCGCCACCAGACCCGAAACGGTCACCAGATCACTGGACTCCAGCGCGATTCGCGGGCGGAAATCCGCTGCGGCACACAGCTCGTCGAGAATTCTGCGCATCCCGTATCCGGTCGGCATGGCGATGAATTCGGCCTCGGCGGCCTCCGCCAGCCGGATCTGCCGCCGTCCCGCCAGCCGGTGGTCGACCGGCACGCCCAGGGCGAGGCGCTGCCGCAACAGCGTGCGCCAGCCCAGTCCCGGCAGCGCGGGTTCGGGCGAGGTCAGGCCCAGATCCGCCGTGCCGTCGAGGACCTCGGCGGCCACCACGTTCGCGGGCCCCTGGTCGAGCCGGAACGTGATCCGCCCCGACACCCGCCGGAAGCCGGCGATCAACTCCGGCACCACCCGGCCGCCGAAGGAATGGACGAACGCCAGCCGCACCGACCCCCGCGCCGGATTCGCCAGATCCGCGAGCGCCCGGCCCGCGGCGTCGAGTTCGGCCTGGGCGCGGCGGGCGTGTTCGTAGAAGATGCGCCCGGATTCGTTGAGCGTCAGCCGCTTACCGTGCCGGTCGAACAATTGCGTGCCGAGCCGCTGTTCGAGCCGAGCGAGCATGCGCGACAGCGTGGGCTGGGCCAGATGCAGCCGGTCGGCCGCCGCGCCCACGCGCTCGAGTTCGGCGAGGGTCAGAAACCAGTGCAAATCGTCACTCGCCATCGGAAGGCTCCCCGCGCTCAGCTCGCCTAATGCGGCATTTGCATCAACTTACCGATCATTATGCATTTCCTTTTCCAGCCGCACCGAGCCACGGTGGAGGAATGACCAGCGCGACCGTGACCACCGCTCCCACCCGGACGGCCGAGGACGCGCGCCACGAACGCCGGATCACCCTCGCACTCTTCGCGGCCGGACTCACCACCTTCGGGTCGATGTACAGCGCGCAGGCGCTGCTGCCGAGCCTGTCGACGGCCTTCGGCGCGACGCCCGCGCACGCCGCACTGGCGGTCTCGCTGACCACGGGTCTGCTGGCGGTGGCGATCGTGCCGGTGAGCGTGCTGTCGGGGCGGTTCGGCCGCACCCGCGTCATGATCGCGTCCGCGGTGGCGACCAGCGTCATCGGCCTGCTGCTGCCGTTCAGCCCGAACCTGGACGTTCTGCTGGCGGGCCGGGCTGTTCAGGGCATCGCCGTGGCCGGCGTCCCCGCGGTGGCGATGGCCTATCTCGCCGAGGAGATCGGTTCGGCCGGATTGGGCGCGGCGATGGGCATCTACGTCTCGGGCACCACCATCGGCGGTCTGGCCGGTCGGCTGATTCCCGCCTTCACCCTGGAAGTGGCGTCCTGGCGTTGGGGCGCAACGATTTTCGCGGTGGGCGCCGCGCTGTGCACGGTGTGGTTCGTGCGGATGCTGCCGCCCTCGCGCTACTTCGTCGCACGGCCCCTCGGCGTCGGCGCGCTGCTGGGCGATCTCGCCGCACATCTGCGCAATCGCGCGCTGCTACCGCTCTTCGCGTTGGCCTTCCTGCTGATGGGCGGATTCGTCTCGGTGTACAACTTCCTCGGCTACCGGCTCATCCAGTCGCCGTTCGGGTTGTCGGCGGCCACCGCCGGTGCGGTCTTCCTGATGTATCTGTCCGGCACGGTCTCGTCCACCGCGGCGGGCCGGTTCGCCGATCGGATCGGCCGATTCCCGGTGGTGGCGATCTCCATCGTGACGATGGGACTCGGTCTGCTGCTGACCATTCCGGACCATCTCGCGATCCTGCTGCCGGGGCTGTTGCTGTTCACCGCGGGCTTCTTCGGCGCGCACGCGGTGGCCAGCGCCTGGGTCGGCGCCACCGCGACCGGCAATCGCGCGGCCGCCTCCTCGCTGTACCTGTTCGCCTACTACGTGGGCAGTTCGATCGTCGGAGCGCTGGCGGGTCTGGCCTACAGCTGGCACGGGTGGGCCGGAGTGGTGCTGTACGTGGGCGTGCTCATCGTCGTCGCGGCCGGCTTGGTCGCGAACCTCGGATTTCGCCGGCGGTCGGACATCGCGTCTCGGCGATCGGCCGGGACGTACGCCGGCACTCGGCGCGATCGCCCGGTGGAATGACCGCGCCGCCGATGGCACCTACCGTCCCGACGACGCGACCTACCAGCGCGGAGTCAAGGCCCCCAGCGCACCGAGCGCGACCGCCGCGGCGGTGGACGTGCGCAGCACGGTCGGTCCCAACAGCGCGACCGTGGCACCCGCCGCGGTGAGCGCATCCAGCTCCGACGCGTCCAGGCCGCCTTCGGGGCCCACGATCAACACGATCGGCGCGGTCTGCGGGAACGGCAGCTCGGCGAATCGTGCCGCCGCGGATTCGTGCAGCGCGATCGCGATGCCGTTGTCCGCGATGGCTTTCCGGACCAGCTCGGCCACATCCGCGGTGCGGTGCAGATCGGCGACCTCGGGAATGTAGGCCCGCCGCGACTGCCGGGCCGCCGACCGGGCCGCCGCACGCCATTTCTCGACGCCCTTGCGCGCCTTGGTTTCCCAGTTCGCGACACACCGAGCGGCCTGCCACGGCACGATCACGTCGGCGCCCGCCTCGGTCATCGATTCGACCGCGAGTTCGGAGCGATCCGATTTGGGCAGTGCCTGCACCACCGTCACCGGGGGCGACACGGGTGGGGCGACCACCCGGTCGAGCACCTTCAGGTCCAGTCGATCCCGGCCGGTGGCGACGACCTCGGATTCGGCGAGCAGTCCCGCACCGTCGGAGAGCGTGATCGGCTCGCCGACCCGGATGCGGCGCACGGTCGCGGCGTGCCGTCCCTCGGGGCCGTCGAGCACCGCGACCGCGCCGACCGGCGGAATGTCGTCGAGGTAGAAAACCGTTGCGGCCACGGCGTTGTCAGCGACCGCTGAACGAGGCGCGCAACCGCGCGAACAATCCGCTGTTGTGTTCGGACTGGGCCGAGAGCACCTCGGTGTGTTCGCCGTTGCGCATCGCCTGATACTTGCGCAGCAGATCGAACTGCTTGTTGTCCAGTTTGGTCGGGATCACGATGTCCAGGTGCGCGACGAGATCGCCGCGCGAGCTGGAGCGCAGCTTCGGCATGCCGTGGGCGCGCAGCACCGACACCTCACCCGGCTGGGTGCCCGGCGGAATGGTCAGTTCGGTGGGCCCGTCCAGGATGGTGTCGATGACCACCGTGGTGCCGAGTGCGGCGTCGACCATCGGAACCCGGATCGTGCAGTGCAGATCGTCGCCGTCGCGGACGAAGGTGTCGTGCGGCTGCTCCACGATCTCGACGTAGAGGTCGCCGGCCGGTCCGCCGCCGGGGCCGATCTCACCCTGTGCGGCCAGCCGCACCCGCATGCCGTTGGCCACACCGGCCGGAATCGGCGCGGCGATCTCGCGGCGCGCACGCACCCGGCCGTCGCCACCGCATTTGCGGCAGGGATCGGGGATGGTCTCGCCGGTACCGCGGCAGGTCGGACACGGCCGGGACGTCATGACCTGCCCCAGGAAGGACCGCTGCACGGTCTGTACCTCACCCGCGCCGCCACAGGTCTCACAGCGCACCGGCTTGGAATTGCCGTTGGTGCCCGAACCCTGGCACAGATCACAGAGCACCGCGGTGTCGACGGTGAGGTGCTTGGTGACGCCGACCGCGCATTCGGCCAGCGACAGCCTGGTCCGCAGCAGCGAATCCGCGCCCGGTTGCACCCGGCCGCGCGGTTTGCGCGAACTGGTCGCGTTCATACCGCCGAAGAAGGCCTCGAACACATCGCCCAGACCGCCGAAGCCGGCGCCGGAGAAGCCACCGCCCGCGCCCGCCGATTCCATCGGGTCGCCGCCCATATCGACGATGCGGCGTTTCTCGGAGTCGGTGAGAACCTCGTAGGCGGTGGATACCTCGCGGAACCGCTCCTGCGCGTCCGGATCCGGGTTGACGTCGGGGTGCAGTTCCCGGGCCAGCTTGCGGTAGGCGCGTTTGATCTCCTGGTCGGACGCATTGCGCCCGACGCCGAGGATTCCGTAGTAGTCCCGTGCCACTTGAGTCTCTAGTCCTGTTCCGAATGGGTGTCGTCCAGCATCCCT
The DNA here is from genome assembly GCF_003023875.1 of Nocardia sp. MDA0666. Lineage (NCBI taxonomy): Bacteria > Bacillati > Actinomycetota > Actinomycetes > Mycobacteriales > Nocardiaceae > Nocardia > Nocardia sp. MDA0666. The sequence goes on along the minus strand of NZ_PYHT01000026.1, from coordinate 17,505 downwards.
GCTCGCAGCCGATGCTGCCATGTTCACTGTGGCCGACCGGCGAACTCGGTTGCCGGCCGGCGCGGATCCCGGTTACCGGGGCGGGCTCATCGTTCCGCGAGCACCTCACCGATATAACGGGCGACCGCGGCGACCGAGGCGATCGTGCCGGGGTAGTCCATCCGGGTCGGGCCGACCACTCCCATACCTCCCAGCACGGTACCCGGCATACCGTACCCGGTGGATACCACCGAGGTGCCGCGCATCTGCTCGACCCGGGTCTCCTCGCCGATCTGCACCGTCACCGTGCCGGGCTGCTGCGCGGCGGCCAGCAGCTTCAACACCACCACCTGCTCCTCGAGCGCCTCGAGTACGGCACGCAGCGAACCCGGGAAGCCGAAGTCGCCGGCGTTGCGGGTCAGGTTGGCCGTGCCGCCCAGCACCAACCGCTCCTCCGGATGTTCCACCAGCGTTTCGACCAGCACGGTCGACACCCGGACCAGGACATCACGCAGCCTGGCGGGTGCGTTCTCCGGCAACGCCGCGACGGCGCTCGAGGCAGCGGACAGACGCTTACCGTCCATCGCCTTGCCGAGCATGCCGCGTAATGCGGCGAGATCCTCGTCGTCGATCACCGCCCCCAGGTCGACGAGCCGCTGGTCGACCCGCCCGGTGTCGGTGATCACGACCAGCAGCAGCCGGGCCGGATTGAGGGCCACCACCTCCAGGTGGCGCACGGTCGACGCCGAGACCGTCGGGTACTGCACCATCGCGACCTGCCGGGTCAGCTGCGCCAGCAACCGCACCCCGCGGCGCAGGACGTCGTCGAGGTCCACGCCGCTTTCGAGAAACTCCATGATCGCGCGGCGCTCCGCATTCGACAGCGGCTTGACTTCGGCGATGTTGTCCACGAACTGGCGATAGCCCTTGTCGGTCGGGATGCGACCGGAGCTCGTGTGCGGCTGAGTGATGTAGCCCTCAGCCTCGAGGACCGCCATATCGTTGCGCACGGTTGCGCTGGAGACACCCAGATTGTGCTTGTCCACCAGCGTTTTCGAACCGATCGGCTCCTTGGTCGCGATGTAGTCCGCGACGATCGCGCGCAGGACCTCCAGCCGCCGCTTCTCGGTGCTCGACATCGGCCCCACCTCCTCGCTCGCCTTCGGGGTCCACACGGCCACAGACGGGCAGCATCGACCGCGCGGATTCCCGGTTGATCCGACACCAGTTTAGTTCCTGTGCGGACAAGTTCCCGCGTGTGAGGTCGCACAGTGGTACCGGACCGGCGCCGGGCGCCCGGTCGCGCAGCGGAACGGGGTGGAAGCACGGGAGGCGCGGGCGACGACGTCCGATCGTCGCCCGATGCGCGAACTCAGTCCGATTCGGCGACGAGTTTGCCTGCCGCCGCATCCAATCCGAGCATCGTCAGCAGCGCCTGGCAGTCGTCGACTCCAGTCGAATGACTGGCCACCGCCCGCGCGGCGAGCGCGCCGCGCCGCGCGGCCTCGGCTTTCTCCGCGGCACGCGTTTCGGCGAACTCGCTCTGCTCGTGGACAAGTGTGATGTGGCGTGCCTGTGACATGGATCTCCTCAAGTTGCCTCGAACCCTACGCTGTCCGGGCCCGCGCCCGGGCGGCAGCGCCGAATTCCGGGCGAAATCGGCCGATCCACCGGACCGCTACCAGGTGGCGGGTTGCTCCTCGCGCAGGCGGCGCACGGCTCGGTCGATCCAGGTCTCGAAGTGCGCGGCCAGATCTCGGCTCGCCGCCGGGCGAATGGCGATGTGCTCGCGGGACTGCTCCCGCAGATAACGCCCGTCACCGGTGACGTCGAACCATCCCAGAATGTTCCAGGGGTCGGGGCGGCTGTGCAGATAACCGGCCAGCAGGCCCGCCATACCGGTGCCGTCGAGGGGGCGGGCGGTGAGGCGGTGGAAACGGTCGCGCGCGGAGTTGCGGGTATAGCCGTCGTCCGGGCCGCGCAGGTCGTCGATGTGGAAGGTGTCCGGCTTCCCGTTTCCCGGAGGGAATCCGGGCACGATGGCGGCCAGGCGGCCGGCGAGTTGGTCGGTGGGGAACAGCCGGCAGCGGATGGGACCGTCGACGTCGCCGTCGGCGGTCTGGGTGAGCATCACCGCGTGGTAGGGGGTGCGCGCGCCGATCACGCGATACTCGCGCGGCCTGCCCTTGCCGAGAACCGCCGATTCGCCGTGGATTTCGATGCGGAGTTCGGATGTGGTGAGCGTGTGCAGCGCCAGATTCAGCTGCTCGAACTCGTCGGTGCCGTATCGGGCACGCACGGCGGCCCGGTGTGCGGTGACCTCGTCGTTGGTGGCCAGCTTGCTGGTGTAGCGCAGTGGCACCGGTATCCGGTCGTTGGCATCGCTGTACCACAGGACCGCGAAATCGTCCGGGTCCCAACTCCATTCGGCCATCGTGGGAAAACGCTCCGATCATGCGAGACAGCACCGCCGGACTCGATGATCACGAGAACGGCAGCGAATCAGACGGATTCGGGTGACAGGGGCGAGCCGGAGACCGGTGCGATCAGCCGGAACCGGTCGGCGGCTCGGCATAGTCGCCGCCGATCACTCCGCCCGGAATGGTTCGTGGAGCGGGACCGAGCAACTCCTCGGTGTTCTCCATATTCCGCAGCCACTCGGGCAGATCATGGGTCTTCTCCTCGCCCTCGGACTTCCCTTTGGCACCACCCAAGCCGCCCATACCGGGCATACCCGAGGTCCCCGTCCTGCCTCCGAGCGCGCCGCCGGTGGCGGCCGCGTTCGCCGCGGTGCCGGCCGGGCCACCCAGGACGCTGCGCCCCGGACCGCCGGGTGTCGACCCGCCGGGCAGGCCGCCGAGACCGCCGCCGGGGTAACCGCCGCCGGACAGCCCGCCAGCTCCGCCCGACAAGCCGCTGGGCATCGTCGAGGCCCCCGATCCGGACGGGTCCACGGCACTGGGGGTGGTCGGAGAATTCGCCGGCGAACCGAGACCGGAGGGCGTCGTCGACGACGGAGCGGTGGACGACGGACTCGTCGACGGGGTGTTGTCGGTCGGGCTCCCGGGCTGCCCTGGACCGGGAGTGGAATTAGCGGGTCCCGGGCCGGGTCCGGGCCCCGGACCTGCGGGAGGCGGAGCGACAGCCGTCCCCGGCGGTTTGTACAACGGGTCGGCCGGATTGTCCGGTACCGGCAGAACCGGAATCTGCCCGTCCGCGGCGACGAACTGCTTCACATAATGGTCCCGCATAGCCTCCCGGGCAGCGTTCTCGCAATCGCCCCGGACCGACGGCGAACTGGGACCATGCATACCGAGCATCTGCCAACTCGTCGGATTCCACCCCGACGCGTGCGCCGGCGGTTTGTCCACGATGGTTCTCGTCTTGTCCACACCGTCGACCGTCGACGAAACCCGTTGCGCGAGTTGATTCAACGGAGTCACCAGATCCAGCGCCCGTTGCGCATACCTGTTGATCGCGTCACGCGTCGACGTCGCCGCCGGGCCCTCCCACGCCGCCGAACTGGAGTTGTGAATGCGGGCCGCGAACAACTCCGCCGCCGAATTCCACCGCCGGGCGATCTCCTCGTATTCACCGCACCCATGGTTCGCCTCGGTGGTGTTCAGGCCGACGAAGGAGTCGTAGATCTTCTGATGGGTCCAGCTGTCGGGGTTCTCACCGCCGTTGGTAATCCTGGGGTTTTCATTGCCCGTGGCCATTACGGGGCTCCCACCGCGGGGCTCTGGGGAACGATGCCGGGCTGAATTTGCACGATGCCGATAGGACTGGGTGCGGCTTCGGCCATCAGCGCGTTGTATTCGGCAGCGAACTCTTGGTCGGTCTCCATGTACTTTTGAGCAATCGTGCGATGGAGATTCTGGATGTCATCGACGATTTGATAATGCTGCTGGAGAATGTCATAAACATTGTTGGCGGTATCTCGCGAAGGGTCGGTTATCATCGCCTTACCACGAAACCAGCCGACCAAGACTCTGGCCGACTGCAGATCTTCTGTGGACTCACCCAAGCCCCAATGCTCACGACGAGAAATATTCTGCGCAATTCGCTGAAGCTGCTGGATTTCATCTTTGAATGCTTGACAGTCGCGCTCGATATAGACAAATTCGTCAGCATTTACACGAATGCTGTCACTGAATCTGGTCGTGAGGTTTCCGTTCTGCGCCTCATTGATCAGACCAACAAGCGGCCCTTGTTGCGGTGCGCCGTTATCAGCCATCGGCGATTCCTCCCCTTCCCGTCAATACAGCCTCGCTGCGCGTCTCGCGTTACAGCGTCGCGGGAATCGCAGGAATGATGCCTTCGGCAAGGCGTTGGGCGATGCCGCACGCGTCCTCCCCGGCCGACTTCCTCCGCCCTGGGGGGTTGTCGATGCTGATCTCCAGACTCCCGCCCTTGAGCTCCACGTTGATGGCACAGTCCGCCTGGGAATTCTGCTGTCCGACGTGTGACGTCAACGCGGGCCGTCCACCAACATTCAACTCCTGGTCGACAGTGAAGTCTTTGTTGGCGCGAACCATCGGCAAAGTGATGTTGGTCATGTCAATTGTCGCACTGTAGCCGTCGGATTGAATCCATCCACAACCCCGCCATTTGATGCCGCCTGCGCCGTCTTGTTTGTCGGGATCCGGCTTGATCAATTTTTCGGATACGAGCAATGACTGCGGAAGGTCCTTACACGGATCGAAACCCGCCGGCACGTCCGATGCGACAGTCGCAGATGCGGGGGCACTCGTGGCATTCCCCTTCGATCCCCCGCCCGAATTGCACCCGGCTACCACCGCAACGACGCCCACACCGAGCGCAATCCCCCGCGCCGCCTTCCCCCAGCTGGCCATCTCGCCCCTCACGTCTGCCGGTGTCGCATCGCTCGGGGCCGGACCGGCTCACCCGCCCCCGTCAAGCTCGTTAGACGGTACCGGCAGAACCAGTGGTGCGCAAAGGTAACGACTTGCCGGAACCTATGAGGTCTGGCAGATCGGGTACGTCGATAGGGTCTGTGCCGCAGGATTATTCGGAAACGCTGCGTACCTGCCGTCACATCGCCCGAGAGACGGCGACTGTCAGCTCAGCAGATCGCGGACGACTCCATCGGCGAGCAGGCGCCCTCGATCGGTCAAAACGAGCCGACCATCGGCCACCCGGGCCAGCCCCTCGGCGACCACTCCCTCGAGTGCCGCACGCCCATCGGCGTCCAACTCCTCGACCGGTAGTCCAGAACGCAAGCGCACGCGCAGCATCACCCGTTCGGTGTACTGCTCCGCGTCCGTCAGTGCCTCCCATCCGGCGGCGGGCAGTCCGGCGCCGGAGGCGATGCGTTCGGCGTAGCGGCCCGGATGCTTGACGTTCCACCAGCGCACCCCGCCGAGGTGGCTGTGCGCGCCGGGGCCGGCGCCGAGCCAGTCGCCGCCGTCCCAGTAGCCGAGGTTGTGCCGGCAGCGGGCGGAAGGTGTTGTGGCCCAGTTGGATACCTCGTACCAGTCGAAGCCGGCGGCGGCGAGGCGGGCGTCTATGCGTTCGTAGCGGGCGGCGAGGGTGTCTTCGTCGGGTGCGGAGAGTTCGCCGCGGCGGACCTTGCGGGCCATGGCGGTGCCGTCCTCGACGATCAGGGAGTAGGCGGAGACGTGGTCGACCCCGGCGGAGAGGACCGCGTCGAGGCTGGCGTCGAGGTCGGCGTCGGATTCACCGGGTGTGCCGTAGATCAGGTCGAGGTTGACGTGGTCGAAACCGGCGGCTCGCGCCTCGCGAGCGGCGGCCACGGCGCGGCCGGGGGTGTGGGTACGGTCCAGGATGCGCAGGACGTGGCTCGCGGCCGATTGCATGCCGAGCGAGACGCGGGTGTACCCGGCGGTTCGGATGCGCTCGAAGAACTGCGGTGAGGTGGACTCCGGATTGGATTCCGTGGTCACCTCCGCGTCGGCGGCGAGGGAGAATTCGGCGCGAATGGCGGCGAGGACGTCGGCCAGGCCCTCACCGCCCAGCAGCGACGGGGTGCCGCCGCCGACGAACACCGTCGAGACCGGGGGTTGCGCGCTCGGCAGTTCCGCGAAAGCCGCTGCCGCCGTGGACAATTCTCCGCGCAGCGCCTCGAGCCACGACTCCGGCGAGGCGCTGGAACCCAGCTCGCCCGCCGTATAGGTGTTGAAATCGCAGTAACCGCAGCGCGTCGCACAGAACGGAACATGCACGTAGATCCCGAACGGCCCGCCGCCGAAATCGCGCAGCGTCGGCGCGGCGGTGGTCTGTTCGGGAGCGGATGCGGTCACCCCACCAGTGTGCCCGCTGCGCCGCAGTGACCGGCGGCACACCGGTTAGTCGACCGCTTCCGGCGCCGGTCGCCCATGATGGGTCCGATGCGAGCGGGCATATCTGCCGGGAGTGGTGCCGACGATCTCGGTGAACGCCGCGATGAAACCGCTGGGGTTCGCCCACCCGCAGGCGTGCGCGGCATATGTGGCGTCGTGCCCTTCGGCGAGCAGCACGAGAGCGTGCGAGATGCGCAGCTGGGTGCGCCATTCGTAGAAGGTCATGCCGAGCTCGTCGTGGAACAGCCGGCTCAGCGTGCGCGCACCCGCACCGACCGCCCGCCCGAGTTCGGCCAGCGGGGTGGTGTCGGCGGGATTGTCGTACAGGATCCGCGCGACGGCCTGCAATCGGTCGTCGCGAGGTTGCGGCAGTTGCAGCGGCTGCTCATGGGCTTCCCGGAGCTCATCGACGAGAACGCGATGCAGTCGGGCGCGCGCGCCGCGGTCGTGGTCGCGGGGCCCGGTGAGACTGAGGAAGACCTCGCGGGCCAGATCCGTGGCCCCGAAGACGGCGGGGCGATCCGGTAGCAGCCGGGCCGGCGCCGCGGGGAGAAAGACGATCCGCATGTCGGTGCGTCCGTGCGCGCGGTGCTGATGCGTGAATCCGGCTGGGGTCCAGCCGATTCGGCTGGCCGGCACGATCGACGTCCCGCGCTCGGTGTGCACCGACAGCACACCGCGGGCGGCGTACACCAGATGTCCGCGCGCATGTGCGTGGACCGAACTCGACGCTCCGGAAGCCCACTGGTGAACGCCCCCGGACGGCCACAGCCGCGACGTCGGACCCGTTTCGGCGGCGTGGCGGCGAACGGGCATAACGTGGCATTCTATCGGTGGTCGGCCGCCTCGATGGTCCACGACTGTGAACGCATGAGCGAGACGACGATGCGTGCGGCGGTCTGTGTGCGGGCGGGCGGGCCGGAAGTGCTGGAGATCGGAGAGCGCCCGATTCCCCGGGTCCGGCCGGGATGGAGTCTGGTACGGGTGCGCGGGGCGGGGGTGAATCGGTCGGAACTGCGAACCCGGCAGGGCCATTCCCCGGCGGTGAGGTTCCCGCGCGTACTCGGTATCGAATGCGTGGGCGATGTGGCGGCCTCGACCGATCCCGGCCTGCCGGAGGGGACGACGGTCGCGGCGGTGATGGGCGGGATGGGACGCGAATTCGACGGCGGATACGCGGAATTCGCGTTGCTGCCGAACACGCTGCTGATGCCGATCCGGACCACATTGCCGTGGCACGTACTGGCCGCGCTGCCCGAAACCTATCTGACCGCGCACGGTGCGCTGGCGACCTCGGGCGTCCTGTCCGCGGGGCGGCAAGCACGGCTGCTGATTCGCGGCGGAACCTCGTCGGTGGGCATGGCCGCGATCTCCCTCGCGGCCGCCGAGGGTATCGACACCGTGACCACGACCCGCCGGCCCGCGAAGGTGTCGGCGCTGATCGCGGCCGGCGCCGATCATGTCCTGGCCGACGACGGCGGATCCCTGGCCGAGGCGGTGCAGGCGATCTGGCCCGGGGGCCCCGACTACGTCCTGGATCTGGTCGGGGCGCGCACGGCGGTGGATTCGCTTCGTCTGGTTCGCCGCGGCGGCACGGTCTGTGTGGCGGGCTCGCTCAGTGGATGGCTGATCCCGGACTTCGAGCCGATCGCGATGATCCCGTCCGGAACCGTGCTCACCGCCTTCCACAGCGACGAGTGCGTGGGCAGCACGGCCGTATTGCAGCGCATCGTCGACAGCGTCGAAGCGGGTGTTCTGCCTCCGAACATCGACCAGGTTGTCGCGCTGGACGACATCGCCGCGGCCCACCGCCGGATGGAGAACGACGAGGCGGCCGGAAAGCTCGTGATGCTGCCCTGACCGACCCGCTCGGCACCCCTCCGAACGGACCCACCGGTACGGCAATCGGCGAATCCGCTTGATCTATGACGCATCTCACAAATTAGGACGGCCGTCCAGGGAATTTCCCGCTTTTTTGCGGAGAATATGACCCACCCGTCGGAAAGACCCATCTGACATGGCACAATAACTTTCATGACCGGACTTGGAGTACGACTCGTGGCGCGCCGCCATGTCGACTTCAAGCGTGTCTGCAGTGCCAGTTGTCTGCCGGATCGCCTCCGGTAGCTCGGCCTCCCCTCTCCCGGTTCCCGGCATCCGTCGCGATGCCCATCGGTCCGATTCGCTGAACACCGAAGGCGCGAGCCAGCCCCTCCCGCCTGCCGCAAGGCCTGATCCATCTTCTTCAGGAGCGACCCTATGACGTCGAGTACCGACGCCGGTCCCACCCCCGAGTCCGTTCGCGCCGATCGTGAACGCCTCGCCCGTGAGCGTCGTGCCCGGCCCCGTCCGGAGGCCTCCGGGCCGCGCGAACGCACCGGCAAGCCGGTCCGCCGCAAGTCCGAGGGCCAGTGGGCCCTCGGTTACCGGGAGCCGTTGAACCCGAACGAACAGAGCAAGAAGGACGACAATCCGCTCAACGTCCGCGCGCGCATCGAGAACATCTACGCCAAGGGCGGATTCGACTCGATCGACAAGAGCGATCTGCGCGGCCGCTTCCGCTGGTGGGGCCTCTACACCCAGCGCGAGCAGGGCTACGACGGCACCTGGACCGGTGACGAGAACATCGATCTGCTCGAAGCCAAGTACTTCATGATGCGCATCCGCTGCGACGGCGGCGCGCTGAACGTCGAGCAGGTACGCACCCTCGGTCAGATCTCCACGGAGTTCGGCCGCGACACCGCCGACCTGTCCGATCGCGAGAATCTCCAGTACCACTGGATCGAGATCGAGAACGTCCCGGAGATCTGGCGGCGCATCGAGGCGGTCGGCCTGCAGACCACCGAGGCCTGCGGCGACTGCCCGCGCGTGGTGCTCGGCTCCCCGCTGGCCGGTGAGTCGCTGAACGAGATCATCGACGGCAGTTGGGCGGTCGAGGAGATCACCCGCCGCTACATCGGTAAGAAGGAGTACTCGAACCTTCCCCGCAAGTTCAAGACCGCGATCTCCGGCCAGCAGGATGTGGTCCACGAGATCAACGACGTGGCCTTCATCGGCGTCGAACACCCCGAGCACGGGCCCGGTTTCGATCTGTGGGTCGGCGGCGGCCTGTCCACCAACCCGATGCTCGCTCAGCGCGTCGGCGCCTGGGTGCCGCTCGAGGAGGTGCCCGATGTGTGGGAGGCGGTCGTCTCGCTGTTCCGCGATTACGGCTACCGCCGCCTGCGGACGAAGGCGCGGTTGAAGTTCCTGATCAAGGACTGGGGCGTCGAGAAATTCCGAGAAGTTCTCGAGACCAAGTACCTGCAGCGCAAGCTCATCGACGGCCCGGCGCCGGAGAAGCCCACCCGTCCCATCGACCATGTGGGTGTGCAGAAGCTGCGCAACGGGCTCAACGCGATCGGCTTCTCCCCCATCGCGGGCCGCGTGTCGGGCACGATCCTGACCAAGGTCGCCGACGCGGTCGAGCGGATCGGCGCCGATCGGATCCGGTTCACCCCGTACCAGAAGCTCGTGGTGCTCGATGTTCCCGACGACAAGGTCGAGGAACTGATCAGCGAGCTGGAGCCGCTCGGACTTCAGGCCCGCCCGTCCGCTTGGCGGCGAAACCTGCTGGCCTGCAGCGGTATCGAGTTCTGCAAGCTGTCGTTCGTGGAGACCCGCAAGCGTTCGCAGGTGCTCGCGCCCGAACTCGATCAGCGCCTGGCCGACATCAACGCGCAACTCGATGTGCCGGTCACGATCAACATCAACGGCTGCCCCAACTCCTGCGGCCGCTCACAGATCGCGGATATCGGCTTCAAGGGCCAGCTGGTCGACGACGGCAACGGTAATCAGGTCGAGGGCTACCAGGTTCATCTGGGCGGCACTCTCGGGCTCGATGCCGCCTTCGGCCGCAAACTGCGTCAGCACAAGGTGACCAGCGAGGAGCTCGGCGACTACATCGAGCGTGTGGTCCGCAATTTCGTCAAGAACCGCAACGACGGCGAGCGGTTCGCGCAATGGGCTGTCCGCGCCGACGAGGCCGACCTTCGGTAACGGGAGATTCAGTATGGCAACCACTTTGGACAAGCTGAGCGAAGCCGAGCTGCGCAGGATCGCCGAGGACGGCGCGGCGCAGCTGGGCCCGGACGCCTCGGCGACCGAACTGCTGCAGTGGACCGAGGACATCTTCGGTTCCGGCTACATCGTCGCCTCGAATATGCAGGACGCGGTGTTGGTGCACTTGGCCGCGCAGGTACGGCCCGGCGTCGACGTTTTGTTCCTCGACACCGGCTACCACTTCGCCGAGACCATCGGCACCCGGGACGCGGTCGAGACCGTGTACGGCGTGAACATCGTGAACGTGCAGCCCGAACACACTGTCGCCGAACAGGATCAGCTGCTCGGCAAGGATCTGTTCGCCCGCGACGCCGGTGAATGCTGCCGGCTGCGCAAAGTGGTGCCGCTGAAGAAATCGCTGGCTCCCTACAACGCGTGGGTGACCGGCATCCGGCGCGTGGAGGCCCCGACCCGGGCCAACGCGCCCCTGATCTCCTTCGACGAGGGCTTCGGCCTGGTGAAGATCAACCCGATCGCCGCCTGGTCCGACGACGAGATGGCCGCGTATATCGACCAGCACGGCATTCTCGTCAACCCTCTCGTCGAGGAGGGATATCCGTCCATCGGTTGCGCTCCGTGCACACGGAAGCCGGAACCGGGATCCGATCCGCGAAGCGGCCGTTGGGCCGGCCTCGCCAAGACCGAATGCGGGTTGCACGCCTCATGACTTCAACGGTGACCGATACACAATTCGATACCCTTGCCGCCCTCGAGAGTGAAGCCATCCACATTTTCCGTGAGGTGGCGGGCGAATTCGAGCGGCCGGTGATCCTGTTCTCCGGCGGTAAGGACTCCACGGTCCTTTTGCACCTGGCGCTGAAAGCCTTCTGGCCCGCGCCGCTGCCGTTCTCGCTGCTGCACGTGGACACCGGCCACAACCTCGACGAGGTGCTGGCCTTCCGCGACCATGTGGTCGAGAAGTACGGGCTGCGGCTGCACGTCGCCAGCGTCGAGGAGTACCTCGCCGACGGCCGGCTCACCGAACGGCCCGACGGTATTCGCAACCCGCTGCAGACCGTGCCGCTGCTGGACGCCATCACCGAGAATCGCTTCGACGCGGTCTTCGGCGGCGGCCGGCGCGACGAGGAGCGTTCGCGGGCCAAGGAGCGGATCTTCTCGCTGCGCGACGCGTTCGGCCGCTGGGACCCGAAGCGGCAGCGCCCGGAACTGTGGAACTTGTACAACGGCCGGCACGCGCCCGGTGAGCACGTGCGGGTGTTCCCGCTGAGCAACTGGACCGAACTCGACATCTGGCGCTACATCGCGCGTGAGAACGTCGAACTCGCGACCATCTACTACGCGCACGAGCGGCCGGTGTACCAGCGCGACGGCATGTGGATGACCCCCGGCTCCTGGGGTGGTCCGCGCGAGGGTGAGGAACTGGTCGTCAAGTCGGTGCGCTACCGCACCGTCGGTGACGGATCCACCACCGGCGCAATACTTTCCGATGCCGCGACCAACGACGACATCCTCGCCGAGGTCGCCGCGTCGCGACTCACCGAACGTGGCGCGACCCGCGGCGACGACCGCGTCTCCGAGGCCGCCATGGAAGACCGCAAGCGAGAGGGTTATTTCTGATGTCCGACCTACTGAGACTGGCCACCGCCGGCAGTGTCGACGACGGCAAGTCCACACTGGTCGGACGTCTGCTCTACGACACGAAATCGGTGCTGGCCGACCAGATCGACGCCGTCACCCGGGCCTCGGTCGACAAGGGTCTGGCCACTCCCGATCTCTCGCTGCTGGTCGACGGGCTGCGCGCCGAACGCGAACAGGGCATCACGATCGATGTGGCCTACCGGTATTTCGCGACGCCGAAGCGGTCCTTCGTGCTCGCCGACACCCCGGGCCACGTGCAGTACACCCGCAACACCGTCTCGGGCGCGTCGACGGCACAGCTGGTGATCCTGCTGGTCGACGCCCGTAAGGGTGTCATCGAGCAGACTCGGCGCCACGCCGCGGTGATGGCGCTGCTGGGTGTGCCGAAGCTGGTGCTGGCGGTGAACAAGATCGATCTGGTGGACGATGCCGAGGCCGTGTTCGAGCAGATCGTGGCCGAGTTCACCGAGCTGACGGCCAAACTCGGCTGGGCCGCCGAGGACGTGGTGGAGATTCCGGTGTCGGCGCTGCACGGCGACAACATCGCGTCGCGGTCGGAGAAAACTCCGTTCTACGACGGTCCCTCGCTGATCGAGCACCTGGAGTCGGTGCCGGTCGATGCCGACAGCACCGGCCGCCATCAGGTGGGTCTGCGCTTCCCCGTCCAGTACGTGATCCGCCCGCGGACGGCGGAGTATCCGGACTATCGCGGATATGCGGGGCAGGTCGCCGCGGGCGTGGTGTCCAAGGGCGACGAGGTCGTGGTGCTGCCCTCCGGTATCCGGACCACGGTCGAACGCATCGATACCGCCGACGGCGAACTGCCCTCCGCGCAGCCCGGCCGCAGTGTGACCCTGCTGCTCACCGACGAGGTCGACATCTCGCGCGGCGACACCATCGTCGCGGCCGCCGACGCACCCGAACCGATCGATTCGTTCGACGCCACCGTCTGCTGGCTCGGCGACAAGCCGCTGCGGCCCGGCGCCCGCCTGCTGCTCAAGCACGGCACCCGGACCACGCAGGCCATCGTCGGCACGCTGATCGAGCGGTTCGACGAGCAGAACCTGGCCGCCGATCCGAATCCGGAATCGCTGGCGCTCAACGATATCGGCCGCATCTCGGTGCGCGTCGCGGAGCCGATCGCGGCCGACGACTACCGGGTCAACCGCTACACCGGCAGCTTCCTGCTCATCGACCCGGCGGGCGGTAACACCCTGGCCGCCGGCCTGGTGGGCGACGTGCTGACCTCGGTCGAGGTCGGTAACTGAGATGAGTTCGGCCGGTGCGGCATTCGGGAACGGCGAGCGGTCGCTGCGGCCGTTCGCCGCGCCCGCGTTGCCCTCCGGCACCGGGCTTGCCGGAGTCGGGAACGGGCGCGCCCCGGCATTCATCGCGGTCGCACACGGGAGCCGTGATCCGCGGTCCGCGGCGACGATGTCGGCCGTGGTCGCCGAGATCGCCCGACAGCGTCCGGATGTCGACGTACGACTGGCATTCCTGGATCTGAACACCCCCTCGGTGGAACAGGTCATCGATGCCGTTGCGGCACAGGGACATACCGAAGCCATCGTCGTTCCGTTGCTGCTGGGCAGCGCGTTTCACGCCCGGGTGGACCTGCCCGGCATGCTGGCGGCCGCCCGCCACCGGCATCCGTTGCTGCGGATCACGCAGGCCGATGTGCTCGGAACCGACGCACGACTCGTGGCGGCGTTGCGGGATCGAGCGCTCGACGCGGGCGCCGATCGCGACGACGCCGGCCTGGGTGTCGCGGTCGCAGCCGTCGGCTCCTCGTCCGCTGCCGCCAACCGGATCACCGCCGAAGTCGCGGCGGCGCTCACACACGGCACCGGATGGCGGTCCGCTATCTGCTTCGCGACCACGCAGCCGTCGCTGACCCGAGCGGCGTCGGAACTGCGCAGCCGGGGAGCCCGCCGGGTGATGGTCGCCCCGTGGTTCCTCGCCCCCGGATTGCTCATCGATCGGCTGGCCGACGCCGAACCCGGCCTCGTGCACGCACCCCCGATCGGGCCGCACCGGCTTCTCACGGAGGTCGCGCTCGACCGTTATCACGCCGCCGGGCGGCTGTCCCTGGAACTCTCGGCCTGATTCGGGGCCGGCCTCGCGTCGGTCGCGCGGCTTCGGGCGCCGGGGCTCATCCCCCGAACCAGCGCTCCAGCACCAGGGCCGCCCCGTCCTCGCTGATATCGGCGGTCGTCTCGTCGGCGAGCTCGTGGACCGGGGCTACGGCATTCCCCATGGCGACGGAATGCCCTGCCCAGGTGAGCATTTCGATATCGTTGTAACCGTCGCCGATGGCAAGGGTCTCCTCCAGCGGAATGTCGAGGGCCAGGCGCAGTTGTTCCAGCGCCCAGCCTTTGGACACACCCTGTTTGGACGCGACCAGCCACGGTTCGTCCTCGCCGTGCACCCAGCCGGCGCCGGGGAGATCGAGTTCGCCGACGGCGTCGATCATTTCGTCGAGGCTGCCGCCCGGCCACCAGCCGTTCAGCCGCGTGGTGGGTTCCAGGCTCAACTCCGCATCGTCGACGAAGCGGAATTCGCCGAGCCGGAAACTGCCGGGGTAGTAGCCGGTGGCCCAGGTGCCCACACCCACCTTCTCCACCGACAGCACCATGTCGGGCAGCAGTGCACGCAGTGTCGCGACCGCCGGTTCCGGATCGAAGGTGTGCACAGCCAGCGGCTCCCAGTTCGAAATGTCGACGTGCACAGCGCCGTTCGAGCACAGCGCCTGCCCCTCCTCGAGTCCCAGCTCCTCCATCACGAGACGGGTGGCCAGCAGGGTGCGGCCGGTGGTGATCACCACGTGGGCGCCCGCGTCGACCGCGGCGCGCACCGCCGCACGCACCCGCGGACTCATGGGGGCGCCCGCCTGCAGGATGGTCCCGTCCACATCCAGGGCAATCAGTCGAGGACTGTTCACCGAGTCATTGTCACCGATCGTGCATCTGCACTGACAGCCACGCCTCCGTTACCCGGCGGTATCCGGTCCGATCGTTGCATGACGTATCAACTACAGGTCCGAATCCCGCCAGCTTTGCCGGCTCCGCACGACTTGACTGACATCTGCCGCGAGATCACGTGGCGGACAACGGATATGGAGACGACAGCAGATATGGAGACGACAATGGACAACCGGTTCGAATCGAAGGTCGTGCTGATCACCGGTGCAAGCAGTGGGGTCGGTGCGGCCGTGGCCCGGCGCGTGGCGGCCGAGGGAGCCGCGGTGGTGCTG
Source organism: Nocardia sp. MDA0666 (assembly GCF_003023875.1). Lineage (NCBI taxonomy): Bacteria > Bacillati > Actinomycetota > Actinomycetes > Mycobacteriales > Nocardiaceae > Nocardia > Nocardia sp. MDA0666. The sequence continues at coordinate 2,250 of NZ_PYHT01000026.1, read as the reverse complement.
GGCTCCCGCGGTAAGGAGGCCGGGGACCGGATCGCCGCGGACATTCGCTCCGAGGGTGGACGGGCGGTCTTCGTGCCGACCGACGTCACCGTTGCCGAGGACGTGGAGCGGCTCACCTGCACCGCCATCGACGAATTCGGGCGGCTGGACGCGGCATTCAACAACGCCGGGGCGGTCAACTCCTTCGGCCCGGTGCAGGACATCGACGAAAACGGCTGGCGCGCGGATCTGGAACTGAATCTCACCGGCGTGTACTTCGGCCTGCGATCCCAGGTCCCGGCACTGCTGGCGTCCGGCGGCGGGGCGATTCTCAACAACGCCTCCAACCTCGGCGTGGTCGGCATGGCCTCGGTCGCTCCGTACGTCGCGGCCAAACACGGCGTGGTCGGCCTGACCCGCGCGGTGGCGCTGGAGACAGCCGCCGCGGGCGTGCGGGTCAACGCCCTGGTCTCGGGCGCGGTGGATACTCCCGCCTTCCGCTCGTCGATGGGCGCGACACCCGAAGGCGAGGCAGCGGTCGCGGCGTTGCATCCCCTCGGCCGGATCGCCCGCGCGGAGGAGATCGCGTCCCTGTGCGCCTACCTCCTCTCCGACGAGGCGAGCTTCGTCACCGGCGCGGCGGTCGCCGTCGACGGTGGTTTCACCGCTCGCTGAGCCCTCGGATCAGCGATAGATCGCGGTGAGTTCGGCCGCCAGCGCGGCCAGCTCGCGCCGAATCGATTCGGGGGCGACGACTTCGAGGCGTCCCCCGAATCCGGCGAGCTGTTCGGCGATCGCGCGCGGCAGGTGGGCGCTGATCCGCAGCCGTACCCGGCCGTCGTCGACCGGACCGTCCTCGACGCAGTGCCGGCCCAGCCGATCACGCAGGACCGGCACGATCCCGGCATCGGCGTGCACGATCGCCGACACGTCGCCGCGGCGGCGTTCCATCTGTTCGACGATTTCCGACCACGCCCGCGCCAGGTCGAAATCCGCCGGGACGACGGTGACGCCGTCTTCGACGGTCACCTCGCTCATCCGATCGACCCGATAGGTCCGGCGCCCTCGGTCGGTTCCGGCTATCAGGTACCACACCGCGTCCTTGTCGACGACGCCCCACGGCTCGACGACACGTTCGCGACCGGCCGGACCGTAGCGGAAGCGGACAGGTCGCCGCCGGGTGACGGCCTGCTGCAACAGCGCGACCTCCGCCGGCTCGGCGTGCGGCTGCCGGCCCCAGCCGGCCGGATCGATCAGCGTCGCCGCCGAGGCGGCCAACGCCTGCTCGCGAAACGTCTCCGGCAAGGCCCGCAACAATTTTCGCAGCGCCGAGCGGGTGGCCGGCGAGCCCGAGGCGGCCGGACCGAGCAGCAGGAACAGCGCCCGCGCCTCGTCGGCTTTCATTCCGCTGAGATCGGTCCGGGCGCCGCCGACGAGCGCCCAGCCCCCGCCGCGACCGGGCTGCGGATAGACCGGAACACCGGCCGACGACAGCGCCTCGAGGTCGCGGCGCGCGGTCGCCACGGAAACCTCGAGCTCCCTGGCGACCTCGGCGGCGGTCACCCGGCCCCTCGCCTGCATCAGGAGCAGCGTGGCAATGAGACGGTCGGCGCGCATACGGCAATTCTGCCCAGAAAAGTGCTCATTCGGTGAGCACTTTGAGCGCGAAGATCGTATGAGACACCGCAACGACCGAGGAGAAGCCCATGCTGCGAGGAATGACGACCGTGTCCTACTACGCCGACGACCTGGACGCCGCCAAGCACTGGTACAGCGAATTGCTGGATACCGCACCGTATTTCGAGGTTCCGGGCTATATCGAATTCCGCATCGGCGACTACCGGCAGGAACTCGGCATCGTCGACCGCCGCTACTGCCCGGACCTCGCCCACCGGACCGGCGGCGCGCTGCTGTACTGGCATGTCGACGATCTGGACGCGTCCCTGCGGCGGCTCCGGGAACTCGGCGCCGCCGAACATCAGCCCGTCACCGAACGCGGTCCGGGCTTCGTCACCGCCTCGGTGATCGACCCGTTCGGCAATCTGCTCGGCATCATGTCCAACCAGCATTACCTCGACGTCCTCGATCAGCGCCCGGCCTCGTAGTCGCAGGCCCGGCATCGGTGGCCGAACCCGCTCGGTGAGCGGTGTCAGTGACCGAAACCGCCGTGGAAACCACCGCCGAGCCCACCGCCCAGTCCACCACCGTGGAAGCCACCACCGGGGGTGGCGCCCAAGCCGGGGTGGCTCGGCGCGACGATGCCGGGTCGGG